>NZ_AAWL01000008.1 GCF_000169155.1 Thermosinus carboxydivorans Nor1 | reverse complement strand
ATTAGTATCGCATTGTGCTTAAGCGTTTCGCCGCTTTTGGCACTGTAGACCGACGCAAAGGTGTGCGGCCACATAAAGAAGCCAAGACCGGTCAGCAGTACGGTCGACATGAACCATTGCACGTCCATGTTCTTGGTTCCACCCGGTAAAACTAAGAAGTCCGGTTGCTGAGCGGCCAGCTTGGCAAAAACGTTACCTACGCCGCCGTGATAGATTGAGGGCAGACCAAACCCGACCACTACTACGGCAATAATCATCATAATATCCTTAATGGTACTAGTCCAAGCCGACCCGCGAATGCCGCTGGTAAAGACAAAAATAGCAACAAACGCAAAGGCAATAAGCATGGCCGGAGCGCGATCAATGCCGCCATAAGACGCAATCTCTACGATAATGCCTAGGCCGGTCAACTGCAGTTGGAGATAAGGAATCATAAACGCCACACCGATAACGGCCGTTAATACGCCAATGGCTCGACTGTCATAGCGTTTTACAAAAAAGTCCGGTTGCGATACAAGGCCAAGATTTTTTCCCGCCCGCCAAATCGGCGGCAGCAAAAAATAGGACAGCACATATGCGATAGTCCCATAACAGAGGATGTAATAAGTGGGTGCCCCTTTAGCGTAAGCCCAACCGGCAGCGCCAAGAAAGGGAAAAGTGGTGTAAATTTCGCCGGCCATTAATAACCAGACAAATAGAGTACCAAACCGCCGCCCGCCGACTGACCACTGTTCCAGGTTCATTTTGATATTGCGACTGGCGGAAAGACCAATGACGGCGCAAAGGATTACAATGCCAAAGATCCACGATAAGGCCACTACCGAGTTACTCATTTCCCTACACCTCTTTTCGCGTCAGATCTTGCCCCTGCCCGGCCGGAAAGGTTTTTCTCGTGTATATGGGCCAGACCAAGCCACAGCGGTGTTAATAGTACGTTAACTACTATCCACCACAAGAGAAATGGCATCCCCCAAATCATCGGCTCCAGCCGGTTAACAAAGGGTATGGCAAAGATAAGGGTAATAAAGGGAATACTTGCCAATAAGACCGTTAGTTTGCTTTTTGGGGCCATATTTGCACCTCCTTTTATTATGCCAACAGCTTAAGCGCTGCCCGGGCCATGATTTCCACCCCATAAGCGAGTGCCGACTCATCGATGTCAAATTTGGGGTGGTGATGCGGATAAATAATGCCTTTCTCGGCATTGCCGGCGCCAACATAAACAAATGCTCCCGGCACTTTCTGCAGGTAGTAGGAAAAATCTTCCCCACCCATTACTGGCTTAATTTCTACTACCCCGTCCGGCCCCAGTACCTCGCAGCCGGCAGCCGCAATAACTTTACTAACCGCCGGATTATTGAAAACAGGCGGATAGCCAAAGAATTTATCTAGCTTATAACTAGCCCCCGCGGCTTCACAAATGTTTTTGACAATTTGCTCGATCCGCTCAAAAATTTTCAACCGCACTTCCTGTTCGAACGTCCGTACCGTGCCGTGAAGTACAGCCGTGTCCGGGATAACGTTGAAAATATCGCCAGCTTTAAAGACGCCGAGCGAAACAACGGCATTTTCCATGGGATCAACATTGCGGCTGACAATAGTATTTAAGGCCAAGACAATTTGGGCGCCAACCAAGATGGGGTCAACGGTCTGCTGGGGCATTGAGCCATGGCCGCCGCGGCCTTGGACGGTTATCGAAAACTCGTCGGGCGAAGCCATCATCCGGCCATAAGTGACACCAATCGTACCAACTTTCAGCGGCTGCCACAAGTGAGCGCCTATAATGGCATCTACCCCATCGAGAGCGCCTGCCTCGATTAATCCCAAAGCGCCGCCAGGGAACCGCTCTTCGCTGGGCTGGAAGAGAAACCGGATATTACCGGCCAACTCGCCTTTCAGATCGGTGAAAACTTTCGCCAGACCGAGCAGCATGGCCGTATGGCCGTCATGCCCGCAGGCGTGGCACACATTTTCATGCTGCGATTGATAAGGCTGCCTGCAATCGTCCTGAATCGGCAGGGCGTCAATATCAGCACGGATGGCTACCGTCTTGCCCGGCAATGCCCCTTGCAGTTCGGCGATAACGCCCGTTCCGGCTGCCTTGCGCGGCTCCAGCCCCAGTGCCGCTAGTTCAGCCATAATTTTTTCCTGGGTTTTGAACTCTTTGCCGCCTATCTCCGGATAAGTGTGAAAGTGGCGGCGCAATGCTACTACCGCGTCCCGATGTTTTTCCACTAGCTTTTTCAAATCTTTTTCCTCCATAGTTGCCCTCCCCTCATATTCAGGAAAATTATTCCCTTATTGGTAAATATAGAATTAATCGTTAAATGCCTGTTAATCGTTAAATGCCTACAGCCCAAAACCATGTTTGCAAAATTTTAGCGACATTTAGTTCATACTGTCCGCCATTGGAAAACTACCGCTTGCCACCAGCCATCGCCTTGGCTTCTGGCAACTGCCGCAACGCCAACATGCAGACCGTGCCTATCACCGGGCCGATGCCTAGCATAGCAAAAGCCCAGCCCCAACCGTAACTGTCAAGGACCATGCCAAAGAGTTTTGGTGAAACAATGGTGACGCCAAAACCGAATACGGACTGAAGGCCTAGGGCCAAGCCGAGACTGCCGGCCGGCACTAATTCGGTCAGTCCCGCTTTAAATATCGCTGAATCCGCGACGATGAAAAAACCGTATACTAACCCCACCAGGATTACCAGCCAGACAGGCGCAGTCACCAACCAACCAAAAAATAACGCACAGAGACCGCTAATAACCAAAGCCACCACCGCCGTAAGGCATCGTCCATACCTATCGGAGGCAACGCCGGCCAAACCGGGGGAAAAGCCGCCCATCAGGATGCAGGTCGCCGCAAGGGCTCCGCCGTAACTGATCGCCGTTGCTGCGTCTATTCCCTTAAGCGTTAAAACATGCGTCATAAAAGCGCCGATCCAGCCCCAAAGGGTATACAGTTCCCACATATGGCCCATATAACCGGCAATGATGAGCCAGGCTGCCCGGCCCATGATCAGCGCCGCCGCCCGTTTAGGGCCACTAGCATCTTCTTGCTGGGTCGGAGATGCGGGCAGCCCTTCCCCTTTTTCAGCGGGGATACACAGATACACTAAGAGCGCCGCCGGAAACGCCCAAATACTAGTCCAAAGCAGGGCCTGCCGCCAAGAATACATCGCGGCCAAGGGGGCGGCAATATAGTAAGCCCCAGCGTAAGCGCCAACCAGCGAACAGGTGTAGATGCCGATCGCCCTGCCTCGCTCAGATGTACCGTACCAGCGGCTTAATATCTGCATACCGGGTACATACAGTCCGGCCTGTCCTAAGCCGGCTAATGTCCGCCACACCATACCGGAAGTAAAATCGTCGGCAAAAAAGACAAATCCCAAGCTTGCGAGGCCTGTTTCGATCGCACTAATTACAAAAGTAAGCTTGCCGCCAATGCGGTCGGTAAGCCAGCCGGTAAACAATACAGCAATTACATAGCCCAGCTGAAACACCGCCAGCAAGGTGCCGGCTTGATCATTACTCATCCGCCATTCCTGTTTCAAAATGGGAAGCACCGCCGAGAAGTTATACCATATAAGCATCGCCGCCAACTGGGCTATGCTTAAAACACCCAAAATTTTGGTTTTATGTTGCACGGCGGCTAACAATTTTCCGCTCCCAAACACAGCGCCAACGCCATATTCCCCAAAATCGCTTCCCGCATTTTTTCGATGGAAACACTGTCCTCAGTGGTATGGCAATAACGTTCTTCCGACGGCGCGAAAATAATCACTTTGCTTCCCTCCGCGCGGAAATGGCCCCCATCGGTAGCAAAACCACATACGCCAATGGATACCTCCCGGTTGAACACAGCGGCTAATGCCTGTTGGACCGCTAGCACGATCGGGTCGTCCGGCGGCGTGGCAAAACTTGGTTCCCCCGCCGGTGCCACGCCCTTGTAGCCGGTATAACATCCAACATCGCGCATTTTTAATTCGATGCGGGCGGTAACTCCTGGTATGAGGCACTCAGCGACAACTTGTTCGAGCCGGCGGCGGATGTTCTCTTCCGTTTCGCCGGGGATATTTCGCCAATCCAACGATAAGACAACCTGGCCGGGCGTAACATTGCTGCTTGTTTGGTCAGTAACATAAAGCGTCGGGGCCACCGAAGATTCGCCAAAAAACGGGTCAGCTTGCATTTTCAGCCTTTCGATCTGCAACAGTAACCGGGCAGCGGCAAAATGGGGGTTAACGCCGCGAGCCGGTACGCTGGCATGGGTAGATTTACCTTTAAAGTAAATGTCAAACTGCATCCGGCCGCGATGACCAATTTTTATTTGGTTATCCGACGCTTCTCCAAGAATGACCACATCGGGCGCTAATTTTTTGGCAAGATAGCGGCTGCCAAACCCGGAAGTTTCTTCGTGGACAACACCGACCACCCATATATCGCCGGTGGGCAGCATTCCCGCCTCTTTAAGCGCCGCGGCAGCGACAATTTGGCAGGCAAACGCCGCTTTCGTATCGCTAGCGCCCAACCCCCATAACGCCCCATCTGCGATTACGCCGGCAAAAGGCGGGTATTTCCAAGCGGCAGGATCACCCGCGGCAACAGTATCCAGATGACAGTTAAACATTACTGACCGACCGCCGCCGCGTCCTTTGATCCGCCCAATGACATTGCCTACTTCATCAATATAAACCTCGTCAAAACGCAGCTGCTCCATCGTTTGCCGGGTCAGTTCGGCCAGCTCCTTTTCCTGACCGGACAAACTAGGTGTCTGCACCATTTTTTGGGCAAGCTTTACTGCGTATTCTAAATTCTGGGCTGTCACTTCTGTCAGTCTAGCAATGTCCATAATTTCTTCCTTCCCGCTATAATTTAGCTAATGCCTGATCAAAGTCGGCAATGATGTCAGCCGCCTCCTCAAGCCCAACAGAAACCCTAATCAAGCCATCGCTAACCCCGCAAGCTTCCCGCTCCGCTGCCGGCATGGCGCGGTGTGACGTTTTCGCTGGATGAGAGGTCGTTGTTGCCGGGCCGGCAAGGCTTGGGACGAGTTTAACCATTTCGAGACTGTCGATAACCGTGCGTGCTCCTGCCAAGCCCCCCTGCACGGTAAAGCTCAGCATGCCGCCAAAGCCGTTTTGTAAGAGTTTTTTCGCGCACCCGTGCGTTTTCGTGCTTTCTAATCCCGGATAGTTGACACCGGTAACTTTGGGATGGACTTGCAAGTATTTGGCCAAGGCCAAAGCATTCTCGGCGTGCCTGTGCATCCGCAGCGCCAGGGTTTTTAAACCGCGTAGCGTCAGCCAGGCATCAAACGGACTTAACGTCGCCCCGTAAGTTGTTCCCACATTTTTTGCCTTGGCGATAAAATCGCTGTCGGCGACGATAACGCCGGCCATCGCATCACTATGGCCGTTGAGGTATTTGGTCGCGCTGTGCAGTACCACGTCGGCGCCATGGGCGAGGGGTTGGCAGTGATAAGGTGATGCGAAGGTATTATCAACATAAACTTTGGCCTTGACCGTGCGAGCCAGTTGAACAATCGCCGGAATGTCCAAGACTTCCATCAATGGGTTGCAAATGGTTTCCAAATACAGAATTTTCGTATTTGGCCGGATCGCTTGCGCCACCGCACTCAGATCATTGCAATCCACGAAGGTTACCTCCACCCCCAGCTTGGCCATTTCATTTTTCAATAACGCATAAGTGCCGCCGTATAAAACGTGGTGAGCCACAATGTGATCCCCTTGCCGAACTTCGGCGAAAATGGCGGTGGCGATTGCCGCCATCCCTGACGCATAGGCTGCGGCCGCGCCGCCTTCGAGCATCCCGACGGCCTGTTCTAATAGTTCCACAGTCGGATTGCTTATCCGTGAGTAGACAAAACCGGGGACTTTGTTTTCGTACACATCATCTAGCTGGGCCAAACTGTCAAACGACCACACGGATGACGCAACAATTGGCAAAACTTTGGGCTCCGTAGCTGAAGCGGGGCTCGCCGTACCGGCGTGAACCGCCAGGGTACTAATATGTTTACTGTTCAATAATCAACACCTCCAATCGCTGTTAGTAACTAATGCAAGTTTCATACCAACGCCGAAAGCCCCGCAATTTGGCCGGTTAGTGGCATTCTGGAATAAAATCGTGCCAAAAAGCACTAAACCGCTGGTTTATATTTAAACCAGCGGTTTACGGTTAAACCATTTTGTGGATATTTAACTTTTTCATTCTGTTTATTAGCAAAGTGTGGGTCACGCCCAGCGCTTTGGCGGCTTGACGGAGACTGCCATAGCGGCGGATAGCCTCAGCAATAAGCTTTCTCTCTGTTGCTTCCACCGCCTCGCGCAGCAAGGGAATGGCATCATTCACCGCAGCTGCCGGCTGATCGACCGCTGCCTGTGCAAAAACGATATGGTCTTCGGTAATTACCCGGCCGTCGCAAAGATAAATGGCCCGTTCAACCACATTGGACAATTCCCTCACATTTCCCGGCCAGGGATAACGCAACATTTTCTCAACCGCGCGGGGAGAAACAACGATATCAGGTTTGCCCAATTTACCGCCCAAAACTTTAATAAAATGGTCGATCAGCAGCGGAATGTCTTCAATATGTTCCCTGAGTGGCGGTATATAAAGCGGGATAACATTCAAACGATAAAATAAATCTTCCCGGAACTGGCCATTTTTTAGCATGGCCTCAAGGTTGCGGTTCGTAGCCGCAATGATGCGCACGTCAACGGCGATCTCTTTGTGGCCGCCGACCCGCCGGACCATTCCTTCCTGCAATACACGCAGCAACTTTGCCTGGACGTACGCTGACAGCTCGGCTACCTCATCGAGAAAGAGGGTACCGCCGTGTGCCAATTCAAAGAGGCCTTGTTTGCCGCCCTTTTTGCCGCCAGTGAAGGTGCCATCCTCGTAGCCGAATAGTTCGCTCTCAATCAGCGTATCGGGAATTGCCGCGCAGTTAAGGGGAATAAAGGGTTTGTTGTGCCGCTTCCCGGCAGCGTGGATGGCCCGCGCAAACAATTCTTTGCCGGTACCGCTCTCACCGCGGATTAAGACGGTAGAGTTGTTTTTGGCAATATTGCGGGCTAATGCCACTACTGACAGCATTGACGGGCTTTTGGTCACAATATCATTAAAAGTTATCTGTCGGGCCTGAGTAATCGAATACACCATTTCGCGCACATCGTGCATATCGCGCAAAGTTAAAATCAGCCCCTGAATAACGCCCGCTTCATTTTTCAATGTCCGGCTGCTGACAAGACAATGGCAAGTGCCGCCGCCATGTTCATAAAACAGGGTATGGTTGCTAATTTCTATTCCTTTGCTTAAGGCTTTCTTTATTATGTCAGGAGCGGGCAAGATGGTATATATCGACTTGCCTTCTAAATTTCCGGCTTGCCGCAAAATCTGGATCGCCCGCGAATTTGTCAGCTTAATTGTCCCGTCTTTGTCAATAACGATGAACCCGTCACTACTCGCGTCAAGGATTGTTTCAATCAACTGTTCCCGTTCCTCAAAAGCAATTAAATCAATTTCGGTAAGTTCTTGCACACCACTCACCGCTAATATCTCGGCGTGCATCTTTCCCCAGGTGGCGGCGTCTACGCGGTCGAACTTGATATAGATGATGTGGGTATAAACTTCCATCCAGATGATATTTACTTCGTATTTTGCAAAAACTTTTAAAATATCAAAGGTCATATTCACTCGGTCAATGGTCTTAATCCCGATGCGCATAATTTCGGTTTCGCGCATAAAAATGTCACCGCCCGTTTTTAACTAAACATATAACAAAAAAGACCTCACTTATCTGCCACAGGGACTTTCGTTTGCTACCACTGTGGGAGATCCATGAGGTCTCATTCTTGTTTCGTTAATAAATTCCTGCTACACCTATGCACCGCGGCAAAGCGGTTAGGTTTTTGTTGTTAAAGATTAAGCATGCTCCAGTTGCCCGAACCATCAATGGCAAGTTTTTTCCGGTGATGGCCGCTCAAAGTGTTGCGGTGGCCGACACTGACTATTGTCGTCTGGGGCAGCCGTTCGCGGAGTAGTTTATACAGCGCCCGCTCGGTAGGTTCATCCAGCGCCGACGTAGCTTCATCCAAAAACAGCCAGTCCGGTTTTTGGAGCAACACACGGACAAAGGCTATACGCTGCTGCTCGCCCAGGGATAGAATGTGTGACCAGTCTTCGACCCGGTCAAGCTGGTCTTTAAAGCCTTGCAACTGGCAGAGGTCCATCGCTTCCCGGATGGCCGCATCGCTGACCGAACCCGGACTCTTGGGGTACAGTAGCGCCTCCCGCAGGGTACCGATAGGAAGATAGCTTTTTTGCGGCACGAATAATACACTGTGTCCCTGAGGAATGTAGATCTCACCCTGGCCAAAAGGCCATAAGCCGGCAAAGGTGCGCAGCAGGGTGCTTTTCCCGCAGCCGGAAGGCCCGACAACAAGCAGCGAATCACCCCGCCGAAGTTCCAAGGTGAGCGGCTGAATAAGTTGACGCCCATCAGGAAGACATACATTCAGGCCGTCGACGGTGAAAGCCGCTTTCTCACTCGGCCGAATCCGCACGCCCGTTTCGTTCTGACAAATATGGCGTATGCGCTCCATATTGTTAATAAATCCAACCAGACGGTTGACAACCGCCTGCCATTCGGCCAATTGCGAAAAACGATCAATAATCCAGGACAAAGAATCTTGGACGCGGCCAAAGGCCGACGAAATTTGCATCAGGCCGCCAAGCTGGATTTGCCCGGCAAAGTAACGTGGCGAGGCAACCAGGATGGGGAAGATAATGGCCAGTTGAAAATAGCCGGACGTAAACCATGTTAACTGTTTCTGGCGCTGCATGAGCTGCCAGAAATTCTCAAAAACGCGGCGGAACCGCTGGACAAAATTAGCCTGTTCCTGCCGCTCACCGCCATAAAAGGCAATACTCTCGCCATGTTCGCGCAGCCGCACCAGACTAAAACGGAAGTCCGCCTCAAACCGCTGCTGGTCAAAATTTAAATTGACCAGCGGCCGGCCAATCTTTACCGTAAGCCAGGTACCAACAATGGCATAAGCCAAGGCCGCCCACACCAGGTAGCCGGGGATTGTGAGCTGCCAAGATCCGAGGGGGATATGTAGCGGGCCTGATAACCGCCACAAAATGGCAACAAAGGATACGAGGGTAACAACCGCTTTGAGCAGGCCTAATGATAGGCGCAGGGTATAGGCGGTGAAAAGGCGCAAGTCTTCGCTGATACGCTGGTCCGGGTTGTCGGTACCCGGGTCTAACAGTTGCATAATATAGTAAGTGCGTTTATGGAGCCAGTTGTCCAGATAACGGTAGGTCAGCCAGCGGCGCCAGCGGATTTCCAGCATCTGCTGAAGGTAAAGTTCATAGACCGCAATGATAATGTAGATCGCCGCCAGGATGCAGAATTCGCCCAACGCTTTCCAAAACGCATCCTTGTCATAATTTTGCAGCGCATTATAGAAGGTGTTGTACCATTCATTAATAAGCACCAGAATATACACATGGCCTAAGGTCAGGGTAAGGTTAACGGCAAGCAGTCCCCTCGCTTGCCACTTTTCCTCCGACCACCAGTATTCTTTGGTTAACTGCCAGATATCGCGGCAAAAATCGCGATGCCACTTGCCCATGCCATCGATCCTTTCTCCGTCAAAATCCTGCTTGGTGTATTTTAAGGTGTATCCTAATACTTTCCACATAGGCGCCGCATCTCCTTTTTAAATAAACAAGAAAATAAGCACCAGCCGAAGACGGTGCTTATTAACAGTTGAGCATTGTTCTTGTCCGCCGATTTATGACCGGCTTTTGGGCGATAGTTTAGCATCCTTGGGTACTGCCATAAGAATGACCTGGTGTCCCTGACGGACCACTTTAATCTCGTAATCAACGATACCTTCCTTATACAACGCCAGTTTCAAGTCCAGCAGAGCCCTTCCTACCTTTTCCTGCAGCTGTGGGGTCAAAAACGAACTGTGAAACGACTCGCCCTCACGGCCTTTTCCTCTAGCCGTTTGGGCGGCCGGTTTTTCGTCATGGATAGCAGTTTCGAAGCTGGCCGGTTCGCGCCAGTTGGCCAGCATATCCTGATCGCTAAGGTTCTTTTTAATCTTAATCTTGCTCATGTTATCGCTCCTCTCGCCAACGTAAACAAGCTGATTTCCGCCGGACAGCCAACGCGTAAAGGCAGCCAGTGGCCGGTGCCGGCATGTACATAGCCATAGGATCGGCCTTGACGGTAGAGACCGCGCATAAAAGTGTACTGTACCGGTAATAGCGACCGCCCAAATACCACTACCTGTCCCCCGTGCGTGTGGCCGGCCAGGGTTAGCGGCACTTCGGCCGCAAACGCATTGGCTAAAAAGTCCGAGTGGTGAGTCAGCAATATGGTAAACGCAGCCGGCGGTACCTGGC
The DNA here is from genome assembly GCF_000169155.1 of Thermosinus carboxydivorans Nor1. Taxonomy (NCBI): domain Bacteria; kingdom Bacillati; phylum Bacillota; class Negativicutes; order Selenomonadales; family Sporomusaceae; genus Thermosinus; species Thermosinus carboxydivorans. Next base: position 94,970 of record NZ_AAWL01000008.1, on the reverse strand, counting down.
TTAGCGCCTTCTCGATGAGAAAGCGCCGCCGCTCAACCTGGGCTGCGCCGCTTTTAGCCCAAGGGTAGTCGACACCGGCCAGATACAGCGGCCGCTCACCGTCCAGCACCTTTGCCGCCCTGTTTTCAAGGATGGTGACAGGACTGTCCATGAGCGCCCGGCGGATACGGCCAATATCGCGAAAATACTCATGATTGCCCCAACAAAAATAAATACCCAGCGGCAGCCGGGGCTGAAAATCGGTAAGTAGCTTTACCGCTCCGTCCAGCAAAGCCAAATCATCAATAAGGTCGCCGGTAACGGCCAAGAGGTCGGGCCGCTCGGTCTCTACCATAGCCAACACCCGCTCAAACTTAGCCAGGGAGAAAAAGGGCCCGATATGGGTATCGCTGATTTGGGCAATTTTCAGACCGGCAAGGCTGTCCGGCAGGCCATCGAAAGCAAGGCGATAACGGTTAACGGCAACGGTAGCATCGGTAGCGTAGACGGTGCGGGCGGTAACGGCCAGACTTAGTAGTGGCGCCGCGGCCACCGCCGTGCGGAGAAATTCCCGTCGCGTAATGCCCCCGGTTCGCGCTGTCGCCGCAGCATTATCCCGTCTTCCCGCCTTCACCTTACCGGCCAGCCAGTCGGCGAGAAAAAAAATAATCAGAATGAGTAGCAGCAATAACTGCGCAATAATCCAGACATAAGCCACGTACATAAGAAACCGGAACCAGTCGGGCTGGATCCCGTCAAACCGTAACCACCGGCTGGCCACCAGGACGGCCACGCTGGCCCCTGACGCCAGCCAATACGCTGCCCGGACCGGGCAGCGGCGGTATATTGGATGCAGCCGAGCCAGCAGCCGGACTGTAGACCAACATAACAAAAAGGGTATCAGAAAAAGAAAGATAAACGAAAACCATGAAATACCCGGCATGTTCCTCACCGCTGTAAAAAATTAGGGCTTTCTCTTTTAGAAGTATCCTATGCAGCCGTCTGGCTGCTTGCCAATTCCTTTTCGTCCGTGCCAGGTCAGTTCGCTTAGGGCGGCATGGCAGGTATAGTCTGTTTAAAAGAAATTTTACGGTATAATAAGAATAACACAACATAGGGGGGCGAAAAAAGAGCCTCAGTTAAGACCGTATAATTGTGTAAAAAAGATTGTGCTTCAAAAAAATAAAAGGAGCGCGCGGCGTGATGATTGCTGTAGACATAAATGCGGAGAGCTGCCGCGAAGTGTTGGGGAGTCGGGTTCAGGTCCTATGTTATAATTATGTAATATTTCCCGCTGAACTTCAGCGGCTATATGTACGGTCATACCGTTCATCCAGTCTTGGTTTTTTTCTTGCAAACAAGTGACATTCTCCTTGTTTAAGGTTAAGATAAAAGTATCAAGCGGATAATCAGGTGATTGTATGACTACCCATCTTGCTTTTGATACCCGGTTAGGCCGGCTCAAGCCGGAAAACATTATTAACCGTGAAACCAAGTGCCCGTTCTGCGACCGGTCCAGCCTGGTCGGCGTGCTGGCCGAACAGGGCCCTATCCTGTTGGTAAAAAATAAGTATCCCGTACTGCAGGATGCCTTCCAGACAGTGCTAATCGAGACCGACCATTGCGATGCCGAGCTGTCAACTTATCCGAAAGACCACCTCTATGCCGTCATTCGCTTCGGCGTGGGAAATTGGCTGAACATGGAGAAGAGCGGCGAGTTTAAGTCGGTGCTGTTTTTCAAAAATCATGGTCCCCTATCCGGCGGGACCATCCGCCACCCGCATATGCAAATTGTAGGACTAAAGAATATTGACTACCGGCAAAACGTCACGGCTGACCAGTTTGAAGGCCTCATCGTTCACCGCCATAGCGGCGTCGAGTTCAATGTATCGACTAAGCCCCTCGTTGGCTTTTTTGAATTCAATGTCATCCTTTATGATTTTGACCGCCTCGACGCTATGGCTGACGCTATTCAAACAGCAGCCCACTATATTCTCAATGGATTTCACAAAAACTGCACCAGTTACAACCTCTTCTTTTATCATTTTGCGGGCCGCATCTTAGTCAAAATTGTTCCTCGCTTTGTTATGTCGCCCATCTTTGTCGGCTACGCCATCCCCCAAGTTTCCATCCACCTCGATGAGGTAGTGCAAGATATCAAAAACCGGTATTACCGCTAATACACGATAAAAGACTGCCGTAAGCACAGCTCGCGGCAGTCTTTTTGCCTTTAATACCACTTAAAAATAGCGCAAAGATATATAAAGGTGAGACAGAACGATGGACAACAGCATAAACGGAAAGGCGACCTTAAAATAACCACGGAAGGAAATAGGGCAACCGTTCTTTTCGGCAATGCCGGCCACAATAACATTAGCCGAGGCGCCAATAAGCGTACCGTTGCCGCCCAAACAGGCCCCCAGCGCCAGCGACCACCACACCGGCTCAAGGTTCATACCGGTGATTTGGCCCATGTCCTGCAGCATGGGAATCATGGTCGCCACGAAGGGAATATTGTCCACAAAAGCAGAAGCAATGGCGGCTACCCACAGGATAAGGTAAGACGCGCCAGCCACATCGCCCTGGGTAACTCCCAGGCTCCACTCGGCCAGGGCCCGGATAACACCGGTGGCCTTAAGGCCACCCACTAAGACAAACAAACCGGCAAAGAAGAAAATCGTCGGCCACTCGACATGCAGCAGCACGTCTTCCGGCTCTTCCCGGTTGATAAGCATCAGCAACATAGCGCCAGCGAGAGCAATGGTTGCCGACTCGAGGTGCAACATTCCATGGAAAGAAAAACCGATAATCGTCAGTGCCAGTACGGCCAGCGACTGTTTCAAAAGGCGCCAGTCTTTGATTTCATCCCCGGGTGACAAGGCGAGCAGCTTTTGGCGGTCTTCCTCCCGCACCGTTAGCCCCCGTCGGTAGAGAAGCATTAGTAGCGCCGTAGTTATCACCAGGACAACGATGGCAATGGGCGCCAAATGAACAATAAAATCGGTAAAGCTAAAACCTACGGCGCTGCCAATCATAATATTGGGCGGGTCACCAATCAATGTTGCCGTGCCGCCAATATTAGACGCCAGGATCTCGGAAATAAGAAAGGGAATCGGGTCAACCTGCAGTTTTTCCGTTAAGGTCAGTGTGACCGGGACAACCAGCAGTACCGTTGTCACATTATCCAAGAGCGCCGATGCGACCGCCGTAATAAGGCAGAGCAAACCGAGAAGGGCGAGCGGCCGCCCCTTTGCCGCCCGGGCCGTCCAAACAGCAAGGGCCTCAAATACGCCGGTACGGCGCGTGATGGCTACCAAAATCATCATGCCCACCAACAGACCAATGGTATTAAAGTCAATATCGTCCTTAATGGCAGTTTCCTGATCCAATAGCCCGATCAGAATCATCAGCAGGCCCCCGCTCATGGCCACAACCATGCGGTTGATCTTTTCCCAGATGATCAAGCCATAGGCTGCCAGGAAGAGTAAAATTGAACCGTAAAAAGCCCAATTGTCCATTACCGTCCTCCTCTTGTGTTAGTTTGCCCTAAAAAAGGCAAAGAGGAGCCTGTTGTGACAGACTCCTCCAAAAAAATATAAAATATATAGTATTGTGGAATATATGTTACACTATCGCCGGCATTGCTGTCAATACAAGCCGCCTATTCCTTAATCCCCACTTCTTTGATGCGGTCTTGCTGGAACCGTTCGTAATAAGATCCGTAGTTATAGATCGCCGCCAGGGGATTGTGGCCCAGTACCCGGTCCTTGACGGCAAAGACGGTGACAAGAGCTTGCGAATGTTTGATAAAAAGCGAATCATGACCGACTTATTGTTATTCTTTTTGCAATTTGGCCCACGAATCGCGCAGGCCGACAATCCGGTTAAAGACCAGTTTGCCGTTAGCTGAATCGGGGTCGACACAAAAATAGCCTTGCCGCAGGAACTGGTAGCGGCTGCCTGGCGCCGCGCCAGCCAGGCTGGGTTCAACCAGACAGTTTGTCAGCGTAACCAGTGATGCAGGATTGAGCTTGGCCAGAAAATCATCACCTTCTGTTTCTTCCTCTTCCTTGTCGTCCAACAGAAGGTAATCGTACAAACGTACTTCGGCCGGAACGGCGTGGGCTGCCGACACCCAATGCAGCGTGCCCTTAACTTTGCGGCTGGCCCCGGCGCCGCTGCGCGTTTCCGGATCGTACGTGCAGCGCAGTTCGATAATTTCGCCGGTCTGCTCGTCTTTCACCACCCGCTCGCATTTAATGATGTAGGCGTGCTTAAGACGGACCTCCTGCCCGGGCGAAAGGCGGAAAAACTTTTTGGGCGGATTTTCCATGAAATCGTCCTGCTCAATATAGATGACGCGGGAAAACGGGATTTTACGCGTGCCTGCTTCCGGCGCCTCGGGATTGTTCTCCCGCTTCAGTTCTTCTACTTGGCCTTCGGGATAGTTCTCGATAACCACCTTTAGGGGGCGCATCGACGGCCATTGCCCGCTGCGCCCTGGGTATTAAGATCTTCGCGAATGCAATGTTCCAGTAGGGCAATATCGACCGTGCTGTTTGCTCTTGGCGACGCCGATACGGTCGCAAAAGTCGCGAATGGCTTCAGGGGTATAGCCGCGCCGCCTTAGTCCGGAAATGGTGGGCATGCGCGGGTCATCCCAGCCGCTGACATAGCCTTTTTCGACCAGCAGGCGCAATTTGCGCTTGCTCATAACGGTATTCTGTCAGATTAAGCCGGGCGAACTCGATCTGTTTCGGGCGGCCAGGGCCAAAGCCGCAAGCTTCAAGCACCCAGTCATACAGCGGCCGATGGTCTTCAAACTCCAAGGTGCAGATAGAGTGGGTAATGCCTTCCAATGCGTCAGATAAAGGATGGGCATAGTCGTACATGGGATAAATGCACCATTTATCGCCCGTGCGATGGTGCGTCGCCCGCATAATCCGGTACACACCGGGTCGCGCATATTGAGATTGGGTGACGCCATGTCGATTTTGGCGCGCAACACGCGGGAACCGTCCGGAAACTCGCCGGCCTTCATGCGCTGGAACAAATCGAGGTTTTCCTCGACCGACCGATTGCGGTAGGGACTTTCTTTGCCCGGCTGCGTCAACGTGCCGCGATATTCTCGTATTTCCTGCGGACTTAGGTCACAGACATAGGCTTTGCCGTCCCGAATCAGTTTAAGGGCAAACTCATAGAGCTGGTCAAAATAGTCCGATGCGTAAAACATCCGGTCTTCCCAGTCAAATCCCAGCCACTTGACATCATTGATAATCGACTGAACATATTCAACTTCTTCCTTGCTGGGGTTGGTATCATCGAACCGCAGGTTGCACAGTCCTCCGTACTTTTTAGCCAGACCGAAGTTCAGACAAATGGACTTGGCATGGCCGATATGCAAATAGCCGTTAGGCTCCGGCGGAAAGCGGGTGTGGACACGGCCGCCATATGTATTGTTTTTTAAATCCTCATTAATAATTTCCTGAATAAAATTGCTTGGAACAATTGGATTGGAACTCATAATGCTACTCCTCTTCGCTTATTTGATTTATCTTGTGTATTTCGTCGCCAGCAGGCGATTTCCTGCCAAATCCGACTACTGAAGCAGCCTTTCCGCCACGGTCACTTACGACCTCGCCGTACTTGGCGTTTAGTATTTACCACTGATTGGTAAGTTATGACTTAAGCATTATGGCAATCCTTTGCTCGGCTTGGATGTAACGTTGCTTGCCGTCTGCCTTTCAGGGCAATATAGAAATAATAGGTACAGACAAGTACCACCATGGTTGCCGCCGCAAACAGAACTTTGTAACCAAACCATTCGGCCACCATCCCCAATACCGACGAACCAACGGCGACGCCGATATCGCCTGCTGCTGACAACACACTGAGCGCCGTCCCTTTATTGGCCGGATTACTGTGCTGAACGATAATCCGGCAACAGTAAGTTAGTGCTGAAGACCGTAAAAAGCTGGGACAGGACGATATTTTGAAATTGCCGGTTGCGGACAATATTGATGAACTGTTTCACTTGGCATCCCCTGTTGGCTAAAAGTATTCGTTAATATAATTGACACGCGGCGGAAAAAACTGGTCCAAAAGCGCCAACCCCTGCGACGACGCGGTCAGCCGACCCGCCGCCGCCAGTTCCCGAGCGCTGAGCCGCCCGAAAACAAGCTGCGCCAACGCTCCCACGGAACAGTAAACATCGGCCTTAACCTCAGCCGCGCGCGTCACCTGTCCCTGTCCAGCGGCTACCTCCAGCGTGAAGTAGCCGTTATTCCAGTCGGCCAACCCGTCCTCAATGCACAAAACCGTCCTCCCGGCCGCCCCGGGCGGATAACTAACAGCGGTAAGCAAAGCCGCTACGTCCACTATCCGACCGGCCATAAACGGATGGAGCCATACCTCTTTTTTCGGATTAGGCAAGGCAAAGTGAATCCCATCATCGAGGGGAGCATTCCACTCAATCCGTTCCGTTTGATAGCGGTGTTGGTAAAGAAAATAAAACAGCGCCTGCTGCGCCCGCCCGTCCGCATAGGCCATTTCCGTCACCGTCAGGATGTTTTCACCCCGGTGATAAAGGATATAACCCTTGGGCCGGCCCTCATCCTCTAATACATAGATAAACCCCTTTTCCGCCAGGTGGGCGGCCAGCAGGCTGCGCCAGTTGGCCGCCCGACGGAGCGCATAGCCGTGACGGCCGGCGACAAAGGCCTCATAAACACTGGCCAGAGCCGACCATTCGTCGACCATATCGAGCCGGCGGAACACGCCGTGCCGCTTAGCAACGTGCACAAGGTCGGTGGCGGCTATGTTGTAACGGTAGTGATGGTAGCAAAGTTCCCAGCCAAAAGGACGGTAAAAGCCATTCCGCCTCGGAATAAGGATGCTGGCGTACTGCCCGCGGCCGCGCGCTTCGCTCAGAGCGGCCTGGAGCAGCTTTCCCGCTGCGCCGCCGCCGCGGCTGCCGGGAACAGTGGCCAGCCCAACTAAAAACGCCACCGGCAGGGGTTTTTCCCGCAAAAAAATTTCGTAAGGAATTATATGAATACAGGTGGCCAGCCGGCCCTGGTCGTATCCGCCCAAAACATTTTCCGGTCGGTAATATTCGGAAAAGAACCAATTAAAAAAAGGGTGACCCTCCTGTTCGAAACAGTAGGACCACAGCCATTTAACCTCTTCCGTATCGGCCGCATTTATCAGCCTGAACTCCATAAAGTCACCTCATTTGCCGATAGTAACATCATACTTTTCCACCATTTTCACCGGCCGGTAGGATAGTTTGGCCTGCCTTAATCCTTCGATCCCCATGTCTTCTTCCCGGTTAATATAGCGCATATGCCGCCACTGGCGGCAGAACTGCTGGTTAATCATCTGGTAGATGCCGCGGAAATCGGCATTGCCCTTTTCGATGTGAACAACGACGGTGTCGCTGTTAAGCGCTTCACCAAACGTGAACGCCTCCACCTTGCCGTCAATGACAATGGCCCCACCGACCAGCTTAAGTTCGCGGAAATGGGCGAAAGCCCTTAGAATAGCTTCTTTTTCGTGTCCCATACAAGGGTCATCGTCGCAGCGGCGCTCATACCAAGCGAGCGTACTCTTGACGCAGGCCGGAATAAGGTCCGGCGTGATCGGCACATAAGCGGGCCTGCGGATTATAACTGCAAAAATAGTTGAGGTGGTTTTTTTTGCTGTTGTAACGGCGGCCTTTAAGCCTCAATAAGATCCTTGACTAAATAAACGTAGTCAAAATTGTCGCGGTCGGCCCGGAAATGGTAATATCCCGGCCGCACTGATTCAAGGTACTGCACCAGGTCGACCGTCGCGGCTTTCATGAAAAACGGCCGCCCTTCGCGCGCGAACTGCTCGGCTAACTGATCAAGCACTCTTTCCACCCCTACCGGCGGCCCAAAGGGGGGAAAAACAAAGGCCTGCCCCTGCCACAGAGCCCGCAGGCAAAGAAAGCCGTCAATCAGGGCCCATTCCAGGTTATAGCCGGGCTGCCATATATACAGGTTGGTAAAGGTACACTCCGACGCTTCATAGCGGCGGGCGTGGAAATAATGATCAAAAAGCGGTTTATCTTCCAACTTGACAGGCTCAAAGACGATAATGGTAAAACCTCCCTTGAACGGCGTCCCTGATCTGGTGGTAGCGGAAGCAATCGGTAGTATGGTCGTTGACCATACCGGTAGCTTGCATAAAAGCATAGCAAATAGTAGGGCCGACAAAGCAAAAACCCCGCTGCCGCAAGTCTTTGCTCATGGCGCGCGATTCGGCAGTTTCGGCCGGAACCTCCCGCCACGACGCCCAGTTGTTCTGCCGGGGCACGCCGCCGACAAATTGCCAAATGTAATCGCGAAAGGAGCCAAACTGCTCGCAGACAGCGAGAAAAGCGCGCGCGTTGGCAACCGCGGCCTCGATTTTACGCCGGTTGCGGATAAGGCCCGGGTTGCGCAGTAATTCGCCGACCTTGGCTTCGTCATAAGCAGCGACTTTGGCCGCATCGAAGCCGTCGAAGGCCTGGCGGTAATTTTCCCGTTTTTTCAGGACGGTAAGCCAACTCAGCCCGGCCTGAACGCCTTCCAAAATCAACATTTCAAAGAGCTTATTATCGTCGTAAACCGGCACGCCCCACTCCTGGTCATGATAGGCCAGGTACAGCGGGTCGTCCGTTACCCAGGCGCAGCGTTCCATTAATCCTTCATCCTTTGTGCAATTATCAATGGCTATGCCTTTAACCATTAAAATAAAATAATTCTCGCTCTCTTATACCATTCCCTGCCCATTGCGCAAAAAAACAAGAGCCTCCGTTAGAAAAAAAAAGACTGTCGACTTGGCGGGTCAACAGTCCCATGACGTGGACGATGCTTTTTACGGGTCTATTATATACCTATTTTCTTATTAGGTACAATACATATTAAGCATTCTAATTATTCCTTTTGACAATAACTTGTCGGCTGCGCGGCCCGACCTTCGGCCTTAAACACACACACCCCTTCACCATTTTACGTTAATTGTTGTGATGGTATGAATAGCCTGTAGCTTGGCGTAATCAAATTCCGAGAAATGACGGACGATTAAATCGGCAATACCATAAATGGCTCAAGTAAAAACGCAAGACCGACGGTCATCACCGTGCTGGCCGCCAAAAAAGACCGCCAATTCCGGTATCGTTGATCGATCCGCATATAAATGACCGGCAGAGCAAATGCCGTCCGCAGTCAAAGCAACGTAGAAAATCAGCGTATGTTTGTTGTAATATTATTCTGTTCTAATATTATTCTGTTCTGGACTTGGTTTTTCTATAAAACTGTAATACAATATTTGGCAGAACCGGGCCGGCATACTGCTATGCCTGCTATTTGAACCCATCATGCTTCCCCGGAAAACATTCGGCGAATAAAAAAGACGGCCGCGCTTGTAAACAGGCGCCGATCGTCTTATGATACCGGCGAAGAGAGATTTAGTCCCGTTTCGGGTATTTAGGTTTCATCATATAATACTTATCGTCGTCGCAATCATCATCCATCACATCAGGACTAAGCCCCAGCACGCCACTATAGTCGTGAGTATGGTTGTCATCGAAGCTGGTCTCCCCGGCAAAGTAGTGAATATGCTGTCCACCAGGCATGGCGACCGCCGGGCCGGACAGAACATCGTACCAATGCCAGTGGTCTACGTGGAAACTGGTACGGCCCCGCACGCGGTGAATGTGCGACCCTTCCGCCAACCGGGCCGGCGCGCTAACGCCCATAATCACATGCTGGTGCTCGTCGGCAACTTCGGTCAGTGTATTGTACCCATGCACATGCACCCCGCGGCGGCCTTCATTATCCTCGTGTCCCGGCTTGCGTTCCTGCTCTTCAGACATCGCTTTCCCTCCCCTAATTTTTTACATAATATCCTATGCAGCGCCAGCGCCAAAGGTGCTGAGTTCAACAAGCAAAAAAGAGGCGGTTTACCGCCTCAGCTTAAATGTTTTTTAAGAGCTGCGCCAATACTTGGTACTTGGCATTTTCGTAAATATTATTAAAGTCGACGATGTACCACTCGCCGTCAATTTTCTCCAGGCCAACCGGTTTAACCGAAAGTTTGAAGCTGTTCGGCTCCGTCTGCAAAGTCGCCAGAACTACGGCATAATTGCCCTGCTCGGCTACCTTCGTCACTTTTACCAGGTTGGCCTGCTTAAGTTCGGCCAGACCATTTTGTCCGCTGAGAAAATCGATCAGGGCCCGCGTATCGCGGCGAGAATCGGGCGTGACGTAGAGAGCGGCTTCATTTAGCCGGTTATTTTTGGCCGCGTCAAAGAAAGCCTGCACAACGGCGTCAGGTGCCAGACCGGTCAGCCGTTTCGCGGCCGAGCCGCCACCGCCGCAGCCGGCCAGCAGCGCCACCATCACGAGAATCGCCATCAGGGAAGTTGCTTTTAGCAGTTGTTTTCTTGTCATGGTATCTCCTCCTTATGTAAAATAATCGACAGTTATACTATAGCAGATCCTGACTGATTAGTCACCCCCTGGCAAAATTTGCTGGTTTCGTGGCGCTCTACCGGATTAAACGACGGGAAATTGGAAAGGTAACGGAGAGAATATAAAAAAACAGGCTTTTGCGCCTGTTTACAAGTCATCTTGTACTTCCATCGTCCCTTTGCGAGAAATGGCAAGGTCGTCTAAATCGACTTTATCCATTTGATCCCAGAGCATGCGGTGGACCAGATAGTTGATGGTGCGTTTGCTCTCTTCCTGCAGCGACGGGTCAACGGCGCTGCTTGCCGTGTAATCCAGACCCGGTTCCTGCCGCTGGGCCGGTACTTTGTTAGCGTTATCTTCTACCATGACCGCCAATGCCTCCTGTCCGTTAATCGCCTTGGTTTTAGGTTATCCTGTTAGTAAAGCCGTCATGTTAGGAAAATCCTGCCAAATCCATTAAACTTTGTTTAAGAGGAACAGCACTATGCATATTTTTGCCATTGCCGACTTGCATCTTTCCGGCGACCCGCCGTTCAAACCCATGTCGGTGTTCGGCGAACACTGGCACAATCACTGGGCGAAAATCAAAGCGGACTGGCTGGAAAAAGTAACGCCCGATGATATTGTCCTCCTGCCTGGCGATATTTCCTGGGCAATGAAGCTGGAGGAAGCCCTGCCCGACCTGCGGGCCATCGACGCCTTGCCTGGCCGCAAGGTCATCGTGCGCGGCAACCATGATTATTGGTGGCAGACGGTTTCCAAGATGACGCGGGTGGTAGGTGGCCAAATCACCTTTCTCCACAACACCTTTACACCCGCCGGTTCTTTTGCCATTTGCGGTAGCCGCGGGTGGACCTGTCCCGGCGACCGCTCTTTTGCCGAAGCCGAAGACATGCCTATCTACCTGCGGGAACTAAACCGAGTCCGCGCCACCCTTACCGCTGCCGCCCAGGCCGGCTACCGCCGCTACATTCTGATGCTACATTATCCGCCGGTCAACGATCGCCATGAGCCGAGCGGCTTTACCGATCTTATGGCCGAGTTCGGCGTAGAAATCTGCGTATTCGGCCACCTCCATGACGAAGCCATCCGCACCGCGCCTACCGGCATTTTCGGTGGCGCCGCCTGCCACCTGGTTTCCTGTGACGCGCTGGACTTTAAGCTAAAATGCATCGTCTAACATGCCTAGCACACCTGGACACGGTAATATCGCAGCCAGACGTCCACTTGTATGAGATAGGCGAAGAGCTGGGCCCCGCCCATGAGCTGCCCGAACCATGGCAGCGGCGAAGCAGCAAAATCGGAATAGGCCATGTCCCGGATTTTAGCTTCGTCGACAAGCGGCCTGAGCGGCGACGCCGGGTCGCTTAAGCGTTGCAGCGCTTCGGCCCGCACCTTTTCCAGATAGACCGGATTATGGGTCTTGGGATAAGGACTTTTCCGCCGCCATAACACCTCATCAGGCAATAAACCGGCCAGAGCGTACCGTAGCAGCCCTTTTTCGCGATTCCGGTAATTCTTCATTTCCCACGGCACATTCCATACATATTCGACCAGCCGGTGGTCGCAAAACGGCACCCGTACCTCCAGGCCGAAAGCCATGCTCATGCGGTCTTTGCGGTCCAGCAGGGTAGGCATGAACCGGGTCAGGCTGAGATAAAAAATCTCCCGCATCCGCGCCGCCCGCGCGTCCTCGCCTGGCAGCCGCGGCACTTCGGCCAGCGCCTCCCGGTAGCGGTCGGCCACATATTCCTCCGGGCGAATAGCGGCCCGCACCTCGGGTGACAGCCAGGCAGCCCGCATCTTGACCAGCCGCGACCAGGGAAAGGTGCCGGCGCCAATCATCTCGGGCTGACGAAACCATGGATAGCCGCCAAAAACCTCATCGGCGCACTCGCCTGACAAGGCGACCGTGGCTTCTTTTTTTATTTCACGGGAAAACAATAGCAGCGAAGTATCCACATCTGCCATGCCGGGGAGGTCACGGGCCACCGTTGCCTTAGCCAGGGCATCGGCCAATTCGGCATTATCAAGGATGACGCAGCGGTGGCAAGTATTAAAATAGTCGGCCACGCGCTCCACCCAGGGGGCGTCAGCATTGGGCTGAAAGGAATTAGACCGAAAATATTTATCATTATCGACATAATCGACGGAATAGGTAACCAGCCGGTCCTGGCCCTCCTCCCGCCGGCTTTGGGCCGCGAAGGCGGTCAAAGCGCTGGAATCGAGACCGCCGGAAAGCAGCGTGCATACCGGCACATCGGCGACAAGCTGGCGGCGGACAGCGTCCTGCAAGAGGTCACGCACTGTCTGCACTGTTGTCCGGAAATCATCCGGATGGGGGTGGGAGACCAGCGACCAATACGGCCACAGGCGCTTGCCCTCCCGGCTGTAGACCATACACCAACCCGGCTTGAGTTCGGCTACGCCGCGAAAAATACCATGGCCTGGCGTGCGTGCCGGTCCGATCATAAAGATTTCGGCCAATCCCTCGGTGTCAATTTCGGGCTTAACGGCAGGATGAGCTAGCAGCGCCTTGAGTTCGGAACCAAAAATCAAGCCTCCTCCCCGCTCGGCGTAAAAAAGCGGTTTGACCCCCAGACGGTCACGGGCTAAAAAAAGGTGCTGCGCCTGCTCGTCCCATACGGCGAACGCAAAGATGCCGTTAAACTTATTGACACAGGCGACTCCCCATTCCATATAAGCCAACAATAGCACTTCGGTGTCCGAGGTTGTGCAAAAGGTATGGCCGCGCCCTACCAATTCGCGCCGCAGTTCCGGCGTGTTATAAAGTTCACCGTTATAAACGACGACACAGGTCCTATCGCCGTTTTGCCGCATCATCGGCTGTTTGCCTCCTTCCAGATCGACGACGCTCAGACGACGATGGCCCAAGGCGACATGGGCGCCGAAATACATTCCCTCGGCATCAGGCCCGCGGGCGGCCAGCGTCTTCACCATACCCGCCAGGATAGGTTGGGCCTTGGTAAGGTCGGACTGCCAATCAATCCATCCGGTAATACCGCACATGAAAGCTCACTCCTTAAAAAATAAAACGCCGCCTTGCTGCTTACCCAAAGCAACCGTTCGGCGTCTTTGCCTTTACGCCTTATAATATGCGGCACTGCTGTTTTTGTCACTGTGATGACCATCACAGCAGCGGGGAATATTAGGGTGTAAAATAAAAGCAAAAGAAAAGCGGCGCCAGGCGCTATGGAGGTATCCGGAAATGGAAAAAAAATTCATTAAAAATATTGAGTTCAGCACTGCCGTGGAATTGGCCGATTTAGTAAAATATCAGCCCGGCCAGGTGATCAGTCTGACCTTTGTCCAAAACGAAACGCTAAGCATGACGCTATTTGCTTTTGCCAAAGGGGAAGGAGTTAGTACCCATTCCGCCCCCGGCGACGCCATGGTCTACATGCTGGACGGCGAAGCGGAAATTACTATTGGCGATAAAAAGGTGCGGGCCAAGAAAGGCGAGGCGGTTGTCATGCCGGCTGACGTCCCCCATGGGCTTGAGGCCGTGGAAAATTTCAAAATGTTGCTAATTCTAGTAAGAAAGTAGGGCTTGCGCTTGGCCTAAATTGCCTTACATTGCCAGCATATTAGATCATTACCGCTCATAAGTATGTAGTACTTTAAAGAAAGGAGGTCAGCTGATGGCGACAATTTGGATGATGCTGCGTCCTGTTACGCACTGCAAGGAAGGCTGCAGTACATAGTCCTGGGCAGGACGGTAAACGGCCCCGGCAAAAGCGCCCATACAGGGCGCTTTTGCCGTTTTATTTGGTGATGGTGCACTGGGTTAGCGGTGATACCCTACGGAACAGACAGGAATTTTTTACCTGGTAGCGAATAATAAAGCATACATTCACCACAAGGAGGCTTATCGGTGAAAAAGTATCAAGTTGTCGTTGCCGGTAAAATGCGCCCCTGCGCCCTCGCTAAAATCAGCAGCGAGTGTCATGTCCGGCAGTGGGATAAAATTGAGCCCATTCCCCGTAACCTGCTCTATGAGTGGCTGGCTGATGCCGAAGGCCTTGTCTCCACCGGCGACGTGCGGGTAGACGACGAACTCTTGGCCCACGCTCCGCGTCTGCGCGTAATCGCCCAAGCATCGGTAGGTTACGATAATGTGGACATTGCCGCCTGCACCCGCCGCGGCATCCCTTTCGGCAACACGCCTGGCGTGCTGGTAGAAGCGACGGCCGACCTTACCTTCGGCTTACTGCTCTGCGCCGCCCGCCGCATTCATGAAGGCTGGAACCAGGTGGCCAGCGGGCGGTGGCTCAATAACCATGACGTGCCCTTCGGCATCGACCTGTATGGCAAAACGTTAGGCATCGTAGGCATGGGCCGGATTGGCGCCGCGGTAGCCCGGCGGGCGAAGGCCTGCGGCATGAAAGTTATCTACCATAACCGTAGCCGCCGCACCGACGACGAACACCTGGGCGCCACCTATGTCGCGTTTGACGACCTCCTAGCCCAGGCTGACTGTATCGTCGTCCTCGTTCCCTTGTCACCCGCCAGCCAGGGCATGTTCGGCCGCGCCGAGTTTGCCAAAATGAAACGGACAGCCTATTTTATCAATGCCGCCCGCGGCGGCCTTGTCGACACCCAAGCCCTTTACGACGCCCTGAAAGAAGGCCAAATTGCCTACGCCGCCCTCGATGTCACCGACCCCGAACCGCTGCCTGGCGACCATCCCCTTCTTACCCTGCCCAACGTCCTCATTACGCCCCATATCGGCAGCGCAACCCACGAGACGCGGGACCGCATGGCAATGCTTACTGCCGATAACCTGCTGGCCGGTCTGGCCCGACGGCCCCTGCCGGCTTGCGTCAACCAGGAAGCAAACTACCGGTAGCCGTAGAATAATAAAGGAGACCAAAGCGAAAACGCTTCGGTCTCCTTTGTTTCTTTTATCGTCCATAGCTGCACCAGGGCTCTTCCGCCAGATAATCACCGTCAGAGTAGTAATAAGCGCGGGCCCGGCAGCCGCCGCAGATGTCGGTAAAACCGCAGCGTCCGCAGGCGCCCTTGAGGACTCCGCTCCGCAGCTCACCAAAGAGCGGACTGGTCTGCCACAATACATCAAAAGCGGTATCGCGGACATTGCCCACCCGGATGGGCAGATAAGGACAGGGATGGACATCGCCGTTAGGCAAAATGACGCAGTAAGACGTACCGGCCAGGCAGCCCCGCGTGTAACGCATCGCCATGCCTTTTTGGCGGGCAATGCGCATGAACTGCGGCGCGCAGGTTGGCTTAATCTCGATCGGTACCTGAGCCTGCTTGTCCAGGATTCGTTCCAATAATGCCTCATACTGCGCCGTCTTTAGCGTCGTGTCCTCAATATCTTTGCCCCGCCCGGTCGGCACCAGGAAAAAGATGTGATGGGCAATAGCGCCAAGTTCAACCGCCTTGTCGGTAATGGCCAGGATTTCGTGTTCGTTCCAGCTGGTGACGGTAGTGTGAATTTGGAACGGCAGCCCTGCCTGCCGGCAAGCTTCAATTCCACGCAGCGTTTGCTCCCAGGCGCCGCTGCAGCCGCGAAAATGGTCGTGGTGCGACCGGTCAAGACTATCGATACTAATCCCGGCCACGGCCAGGCCAGCATCCTTCAGCTTTTTCGCTACCTCCGGCGCAATAAGGGTGCCATTAGTGCCAATGACCGGCCGCAGTCCCACCGCGCGGGCATGCCGGATCAGCTCGTAAATGTCTGGTCTAAGCAGTGGTTCACCACCGCTTAAAATCATAATCTTAAACCCGGCTTTGGCGATTTCGCCAAGCAGCTTCTTACCTTCCGCCGTAGTTAGCTCATCAGCCCGTTTGGCCCCAGCATCGCGATAGCAGTGCAGGCAATTAATATTGCAGGCCTGGGTAGTATTCCAGGAAATAATCATGACCCCTTACTCCTTCCAGTCGGTCAAATAGCAGGCCGGATCTTCGCCCCACAGATTGCCGGTTGCCGCCTCCGCCCGGATGCGGCAGCCGCCGCACAAACGCTTGTAGCGGCACTCGCCGCAGCGCCCCTCAACATGACTGCTTTTATCACGCAGCTTGAGCAGAAACTCATCCTGGGTATTCTGCCAGATCTGGCTAAACGGCTTTTCCCGCACATTGCCCAACGACTTATGACCCCAAAATTGGCAAGCATGTACATAGCCACGGGGATCGACATTGGCCATTTTCTGCCCGGCCGAACAACCGCCATGCATTTCCAGCAATTGGCGAACCTCATCGACCCGCTCGGGCTGGTGGCGTTCAAAATATTGGAGAATATAGATGCCGTCGGCATGGTTATCGGTTGTTAAAATTTCTGTTTCCACGCCGCGGCGGTGGAAGTCCTGCGTCTTTTCAATTAAGAACTCAATCAACTGCCGCTTCTGCTTAGCCGAGATGTCAAGGTCGGCCATCCCCCGGCCGCGGCCGGCGTAAACCAGGTGGTACAAACAAAATCGGGGGATTTTTTCCCGCTCCACAAGGTCAAGCACCTCGGGCAGGGTATGGTAATTGAGCTTATTGACCGTAAAGCGAATGCCGGTCTTATTGCCGGCGGCGAGCGAATTGCGAATGCCGGCGATTGTTTCGGCAAAAGCGCCCTTGCGGCCGCGGAAGCGGTCATGGACTTCTTCGTTGCCGTCGAGACTAACGCCGACGTACTGAAAGCCTGTCGCCCGGATCCGTTCGGCTATCGCCGGCGTAATCAGCGTGCCGTTGGTAGATATGACCGGACGGATACCGCGGTCGCGGGCATAGGCGCCCAGTTCAAACAGGTCGGGCCGTACCAGTGGTTCCCCGCCGGAAAAAAGCAGTACCGGCACCTTCATGGCCGCCAAGTCGTCGATGAATGCTTTAGCCTCTTCCGTCGTCAATTCGCCGGCGTACTCCCGGTCCTCAGCGCTGATGTAGCAATGCTGGCAAGACAGGTTGCAGCGGTTCGTCATATTCCAGACAACGATAGGGGTGGCATCAGACGAAAACTGCAGCATCTGCGGCGGCAAATTGTGCGAACGCCGTCCATATTTTACGATATCGGACACCGTCGCCGTGCCGCACAGCAATTTAGTACAACCAATCATGTTTTTCCTCCTCTGGGCCGACTTAGCGGGCAGCCGTCAAATATACAACTGGCTAATGTATTTTTACCAATATTTAATATTAATAGATATATATTTTTATAATACCATCGCGCCGGCCGCGCGTAAAGGTGTTATTGCTTTTGGCTGCGGTATTTAGACGGACATTTGACCAGCAGCCTCTCGGCGATAAACCCCGCCTGGCCGTAACGGCCAACGACCACAATACTGTCGGCGTGCTCCAGCCCTTCCGGTGTCGGCCCCCGATACACAACCGGCGCTGCTTCGCCCTTTTCGTCCCACAACCAAAAGCGGATAGCCCGGTCATCACCGGCGACCGGCGCCGGCGGTGACGCCATTATGCCCCGCACCTGCACCACGCTGCCTGTCCGCCTGGCCTCCGCAAAATCAACATAGGGAGTAAGCGAACCACGCAGCATATAAGCCGTAAAGGCCAAAAATAAAAGCACCACGGCCAATGCAAACAAACGCCAGGATCTCATGGCCGTACCGTCCCCTTCCATCCCGGTTTAGTACGGCGCCCGCGTTTAGCCACCGACCGCGTCAACAGCTGCCAAAAAAAGGCGGTGCAGGCGCCGACGGCGGCAAGCAACACCCACAACATCACCGGTTCAATGTCCAAGCGGCCGTTGCGGTTGAGTACCGGCTCCGGATGAAGCGAAAAATAGTAGCGGGGAATAATGAAGACTAAAAACGGCACGCTGCCTGCCGCCAGCAGGGAATAAACGGCCGCCACCCGGGCCCGCTGCGCTTCGTCCGCAATTGCCGACCGCAGGGCCAGGTACGCACCATACAAGAGCAACAAAACGAAGATAGTCGTCTGCCGCGGATCCCAGTTCCAGTAAGCCCCCCAGGTCAGTTTGGCAAAAATTGCCCCGCTTATGGTAGCAAGCAGGCAGAAAACAAGGCCCCAGCCGGCAGCAGCCGCTCCCCACCAGTCGTAAACGATATCGCCTGTCCGCAGGTAGCGCACCGCCCAATAGGCAGACAGCATAAAGGCCATGACCGCCACCCAGGCGACGGGAATATGGAAAAAAGCGATCCGGACAAGGTCGCCTAAGCCTTCGGTCGGCGATACTACGAACAATATAGCATAGATGATGCCGCCAAGCCAAATCAATAGTACAAATAAGGCCATAACTACTCCCCTTCACTCCTGCCAGAGATAATCAAATAAGAGCGAACCGCCCACTATCCAGGCCGCGTCGAAAGCCGCCAGAAATGCCAGTTCCGGCGCCGCCGGCAACGCGCCGCCAAACAGCGTGGCCGTGCAATGGATGTTCATGAGTAGCACGGGCAGCAGCACCGGAAAAGTGATGACCGTAAATAAGGCGCCCTGCCCTTGTGCGCGGACGACCATGCCAGCCGTCAGCGTAGCCGCTTAGGACTGGTTTGAGGGTAGCCTGGAGGTATAAGGCAAAAAGAAGCGAAAAAAGAATGGACCGCTCTCTAGCGGCCGAGTTTCGGTTTTGAGGGATGTTATGACTAGCGACAGGATTTGGGAGATTGACGCCCTGCGGGGCCTGGCTATCGTCCTCATGGTCGTGTTCCACCTTGTCGTGGATCTAAAAGATTTTTATGGCGCCAAACTGGAATACCTGAGCGGCTTTTGGTTCTGGGTAGGCCGTTCATCGGCCGTGCTGTTCATGCTCCTGTCCGGCGTCAGCACCGTTCTCGGCCGCCGCCCGCTACGGCGAGGAATGGCCGTTTTCGCATGGGGCATGGTCCTTACGGCTATAACCTACATATATAATCCCCAGACCTATATCCGCTTCGGTATTTTACATTTGCTGGGCGTAAGCATGCTACTGGGACATGGCCTGCGGCGATTTCACCCCGCTATCGTAACCATTATCGCTTTCGCTTTTCTGGCCTTAGGGCAGCTGGCCAAAACAAATGCCGTTTCCCATTCGCTTTTCCTGCCCTTTGGTATCATGCCGGAAAACTTTACCTCGCTGGACTACTATCCAATTTTTCCCTGGACCGGGGTATTCTTATTAGGGTACGCCCTTGGCCGGACAGTATACAAGCGAAAAATGAGCCGAATACCCGGCCCCCCTCGGTTCATTTGGCTGACAACGCTCGGCAGGCGTTCACTTTTCATCTACCTCATCCACCAACCGGTGCTGTTGACCCTATTATACCTAGGTCATCGGCTTTGGCGGTAATTAGCCTCCAAACCATTTAAATTGTGCCCTTAAGCCGACGAAACCCCGGACAATTACTCTGTCCGGGGGCTATCTCACTCTGTTCCTCCCTATTATAAAATTGTATTGAACAGATATCCGGTAAATATGATGGTCACTGTCATAATACCGACAAAAACGGCGATGAGCTTCGGCTTCAGCACGTTGCGGAGTATAATCATCTCCGGCAAACTCAGCGCCGTCACCGACATCATGAAGGCCAGCACCGTCCCAATACTCATGCCTTTTTCCACCAGCGCGTAGACAATGGGGATGGTGCCGGCAGCGTTGGAATAAAGAGGCACGCCAATAGCCACGGCCAGCGGGACGGCAAACCAGTTGTCTTTACCCGCATATTGTACTAAAAAGTCCGCGGGCGCATAACCGTGAATGAAACCACCGATAGCAATGGCTACCACCACATAGGGCCAAATCTTGCGCAATAATTCGCTTGTATAACTGAGCGCATAGTCCACCCGGTCGCGAAAAGCGACGGTGGCCGTCGTCTGCCCCTGTCCGACCTTCATTTTAAACACATATTCTTCTACCAGATGCTCTAGTTTCAGCTTACCGATCACCATGCCGGCGATAATCGCAACCGTTAGGCCGGAAAGCATATAAATGGCGGCAATCTTCCAGCCAAACATGCCCCACAATAAGACTACTGCAATCTCATTCACCATCGGCGACGAAATAAGAAAGGAGAACGTTACCCCCAGCGGCACTCCCGACTCAAGAAAACCGATAAATAACGGCACCGCCGAGCAAGAGCAGAAGGGCGTAACTATCCCTAGCAGCGCGGCGGAGATGTTACCGAAAAATTCCCGCTTATGGCTGAGAATTTGTCGTGTTCGCTCCGGTGAAAAGTAGGTGCGGATAATCGCCACGACGAAAACAATCACGGCCAGCATGAAGAAAATTTTCATGGTGTCGTAGATGAAAAAATTAGCGGCATCAGCCAGCTTGCTGCCAGGCGCCAGTTGAAAAACCTGGTACGTGAGGTAATCAGCGATGTACTGGAACATAAACGAAACACCTCTTTTTTTATTATATTTTTTGTATTTATATATTTAAATATGTTTTTATTATAATAAAACACTTTTTTCCCGTCAATATCTTTTAGTTTGCCAAAAATAATTTTGGCAATGTATTTCCTAGTATTTTATAATATAATAGAATTATAAAAAAATCATATAGAAAGGAGGTTTGACTATGTCTGAGCGGCAAAAACTTTTTTTGATTATTATAGTCTTTCTGGCAGCCTACTTTATGCCGACCGAGCACCCACGGGTGCAAAGCGCCATACTGGAAGCATTCGCCATGCTGCATGAATATGCCCGAGAGCACGTCTTACTATGCCTCGTCCCTGCTTTCTTCATTGCCGGCGCCGTATCCGTCTTCGTCCGACAGGACGCCGTCATGCGTTATCTAGGTGCGGGGGCGAATAAACTTCTTGCCTACAGCGTGGCTTCCGTCTCCGGTACGATATTAGCCGTATGCTCCTGTACGGTCCTGCCGTTGTTCGCCGGCATCTATACCCGCGGCGCGGGGATCGGTCCAGCCACGGCTTTCCTCTATTCCGGTCCGGCCATCAATATCCTGGCCATTGTCATGACCGCCCGCATCCTTGGCCTGGAACTTGGCGTGGCTCGCACCATCGGCGCTATTGCCTTTTCAGTGATCATCGGCTTGGCCATGGCCTTTATCTATCGAGAAGAAGAAAAAGCAAAAGAAGAAAACTTCGTAATGCCTGACGAAACAAACCTTTCCCGTAAATTATGGCAAGAAATTGTTTACTTCGCTACGATGGTCGCTTTTCTCGTTTTCGCCAACTGGGGCCGCCCCTTGGAAACAACCGGTTTCTGGGCCACCGTGTATGCATATAAGTGGTGGCTGGCCGGCGTGAGTTTAGCCGGTGTTTTGTTCACTGTCAGCAGTTGGTTTAAAGCGGAAGAGCGCCACGAATGGTACGGCAGCGCCTGGTTCTTCGCCAAACAAATTCTACCGCTCCTTTTAGGAGGCGTGCTGTTTGCGGGCCTGCTCCTCGGCCGGCCGGGCACCGATGCCGGCCTGATTCCGGACGAATACGTGAAGACCTTGGTCGGCGGCAACAGCTTAGGAGCTAACTTGTTTGCCAGTATAATGGGGGCACTGATGTATTTTGCCACCCTGACCGAAGTGCCCATTATCCAGGGTCTCCTCGGCTCTGGCATGGGTAAAGGTCCGGCCCTGGCCCTGCTGCTCGCTGGCCCGGCCCTGAGTCTGCCCAGCATGCTGGTAATCCGGCAAATCATGGGTACCCAAAAAACGCTTGTTTATGTATCATTAGTAGTAGTCATGTCTACCATTACAGGCATGATTTATGGGGCTCTATTCTAAAAAATCAAGAGGTGATAATTTTTATGAAAATCGAAATCCTGGGAACCGGCTGCGCCAAATGCACTAACCTTTTCGAAAATGCGCAAAAGGCTGTTGACATGCTCGGCCTGGACGCCACCGTCACTAAAGTCACTGACATTAAAGCCATTATGTCCTATGGCGTCATGATGACGCCCGCCTTAGTGGTGGACGGCGTAGTAAAAGTAGCTGGTAAACTGCTCTCCCCCGAGGAAATTGCCAAACTTTTAAAATAAAATAGAGAGGAGAAAATTTATGGCGGAAACTTGTTCTTGTTCGGCAGCCCCGACCTTATTTTTCCCCTGTTCGGGCGGTTCAAACGTAGGTCAACTGGCTAACGACATCTCGCGGCAGCTCGCCATGGAAGGCCATGGCAAACACTTCTGTTTAGCCGGCATCGGCGCTCATATCAGCGGCATGGTTGCTTCGGCCAAAGCCGGTAGCAAAATTGTCGCCATTGATGGTTGCCCCTTGAAGTGCGCGGCAAAAACGTTAGCGGAAGCCAATGTCCCCGTTACCCATAGCATTGTCCTCACTGACTGGGGCGTAGAAAAAACGTACAACCTCTTCCCAGAGTCAGAACTCGTACAAAAGAACAAAGAACGACTTCTCGCCATTATTGACTAACATGAAAAGACGCTGCCGGGGCAGCGTCTTTTCATGTTAGTAGCAGTTTGAAGTTTTTAAATCCGAAAGACACTGACAGACTGCTGCAACTCTTGAGCCAACCTGGCAAGCGCCTGGCTAGCGGATGCGATTTCTTCCGCCGATGCCAGCTGTTCTTGGGTCGCCGCCGACACGGTCTGCGATTCTGCTGCCGTCATTTTGCTCAACTCGTCAAGATGCGCAACCGCCCCAACAATCTGCTGACTGCCGGCTGCGAGCCGGTCAATAGCCGCGGTGATTTCTTTGATTTGGCCGGAAACCTCGGTTACCAAACTAACAATTTCGCGGAAGGCCTGGCCGGCGGTATTGACGACTTCCGTCCCCGTCCTGACGGCCCGAGTCCCGCTTTCCATAGCCATAACGGCTTTCGCCGTCTCACCCTGGATCTCACCAATCAGGGCAGCAATCTGTTTGGCCGCTTCCTGCGCCTGTTCGGCCAATTTTCTTATTTCCTCGGCCACAACGGCAAAACCACGCCCCGCTTCTCCGGCGCGAGCCGCCTCAATGGCGGCATTTAAGGCCAGCAGATTTGTCTGGCTGGCAATGCCGGCGATGGTATCCACGATTTGACCAATCTGGTCGGACCGGTTGCCAAGACTGGCAACAGCCTGGGCAGAAGCGGCTACGGTCTGCTCAATCTGCGCCATCTGGCCAACTGCCTGGTCTACCAGGTTGCTGCCATTTTGGGCTTTGCCGGCAGCCTGGTCCGATTGAAGTGCAACCTGCTTGGCATTAACCGCCACCTGCTGAATACTTGCCGACATCTCTTGCAACACCGCCGAAGTGTTCTCCAGTTCAGCAAGTTGCCTTTCAGCGTCTTTGGCCACATCAGTGATGGACGCGGCTACCTGGCCGGCTGCCTGGGTAGACTGGTCAGCGCTGGCCGTCAGTTCTTCACTTGAGGCGGCTAAATGCTCGGCATTGGCATTTATCCTCATTACCAGCTCTTTTAGCCGGTCAGTCATGATGTTAAAGGCTTCTGCCAACTGGGCAATTTCATCACGCCCGCTTACCGGCAGCTGCTGCGTAAAATCCCCTTGGGCAACAGCGCGGGTAAATTCCACTACCTGGCCGATTGGCCGGGCTATCGACCGCGCAATTACCACGGCAGCGGCAACAATAAACAGTATTACCGCCACCACCATCGCGCCTGATACCACGATATGGCGGCGAGCGTCGGCCAATGCCTCGTCTTGCGGCAACTGAATGATTACGCCCCACCCTGTGCTGGGCACATAAGCGTAACCAGCTAGTTTCTTTTCATTTTCAAACTCATAGGCGACAAAGCCGGTTGTCCTCGCCATCGCCCTTTGTACCGGCAGCAAGTCGCTGACATTCTTAAGATTTATGACAAAGTCCTTTTTAGGATGGACTATCAGCCGGCCAGTATTGTCGGTAACAAACGTATACCCTGTTTCGCCCGGCTTAATCTTCTGGGTTTTAGCATCAAGCGCCCCCAAATCGACGGTAGCGCAAAGCGCTCCCACCACCTCGCCTTGGGCATTTTTCACCGGTACGCCAATTATCACCGTTGGGCGCCCGGTCAATTTGGAAATAAGAGCGTCACTGATCGCGACTGGCGCACCCTTCATTATTGCCTGGAAATAAGCCCTGTCGGCAATATTGACAGGCTCGCCCGCATCGCGGGCGATCTGGCGTCCGGTCGTATCGGCCACATAAACATTGGTAAAATCAGTATATTGCTGTTTAACCAGCTTTAACATCGGAACTTGTTGCGCTGGATCCATGCTCATAATTTGCGGGGTCTGACTTATTAGCCGCAAAGCATCAGTCCATGACTGAACCATGCTTTCAAATTCACCGGCCAAAACTGCCGCCATTCGCTGATTATCCTGATATGTACTCTGCACATCTTTCTGATAAGTCTGATAGAAACTAATTCCGCTTAGAACTACCAACGGCGCCAGCGCAACCACAACGAAAGTCAATAGTAGTTTAGTCTTCATCGTGAACCGGGAAAGCAGTTTTGTCATTTTGCCGTCTCCTTTCCTGTTTATGGCGAAATAAAAAAGGCAGACAAATGCTGCCTAAATACAATCAGTTAACTCCTGTTAACCGGCAGCTGGCAATCATAGACACGAAGTCCTTAGACCCTTTAGCTTTGCGTCCCCGCCTTTCGACGGGTTTGCCCAATATTCAGCATGAAAAGTTATGCCGTCTTTCATGTTATAACATAGCTGCACCGTCGGTCAAGTCCAGTAAAGTTCATAATATTAATTATGTAAAAATATATGGCTCCAAACTAATTGAAGCCAATTTAAAAATTCTCAAATACTGCCAATAGGCGGCGTATTGTCGTATTTTATTTTAAGTGTTTCAAAAGACTCTGGCTATGGCTGATCTGCTGGCTTAACGTCTCTTCCACCAGGTTGATGACTTCTAGTACGGAGGGATAAAGGATACGATAAATTACTTTTGTGCCTTCCTTGCGAGAGCCGATAAGACCCTGTTTCTTGAGAATGCTTAAATGCTGCGACAAATTGGATTGCTCAATATCTATCTCGGCCGATAAATCACATACGCACCGTTCACCGGGGCCCAGCATCTTCAAAATTCTGATCCGGGCCGGATGGGCAAGAGATTTGAGAAAATCGGCTGTCATTTTTGTCACTAGTTCTTCCATATACCCACCTTAGTTTTTCTTATTATATAAAATAAATATAAATATTCTACCCAATCCCTGTCAATGGCCTACTGTCAGGCCTTATTGCCTCCGCTATCGGCTGCCTGCATCAACGAATGAGTCTCTATTTGGGCCAAATGATCCCGGACAAAGTTTAACCACAACCTGGCGGCATGCGAAAGATAACGCCGTTTGTTCCAGATGATCGACATTTGGAGAAACAGCTGCGGATCGGCTAGCGGAACCGAAACAATGGTTTTAGGGTCCAGTTGCTCGCAAATTTTACTGGGTAAGAGAGCAATACCAAGATTGGCAGCCACGATTTGGGTCATCAACTCCCGTTGCGATGTTTCGAAAATAATTTTTGGCTGAAACCCGGCGAGCCGGCAGCGGTCGACAATTGCGTCATGGAGACTAAAGTCTTTACGGTATAAGACAAACGCCTCATCGGCAAGGAGGGCGAAATCTACTTCCGGGTATTGGCTTAAGGGATGGCTAGGATGCATGATGACCCACAAAGGATCTTGGGTAAATTCAATTACTTCATAGTTTTCGTTATTGCTTGGACAGCAAATGACCCCAATATCCAGCGACCCGTCCTGAATACCAAGTTCAACTTTTTTGGAACCATACTCAAACAGGACAATATCAATATTAGGATATTTCTGCCGAAATTGGCCGAGCAGCTCGGCAAAGGCCGTAGCCCCCGTTATTGGCGGTAAACCAATACTGACTTTGCCTTTTTCCAGCTTCGCCATACTTTCGAATTCTGTAGTAATATTTTGGAATAGCGACACTATATGTTGCGCCTGGGAAAACAATATTTCGCCGGCATCGGTCAATTGGACGTATTTTGAATTGCGGTTAAATAGGGCTACCCCGAGTTCATTTTCCAAGTCCTTAATCATTTTGCTGATTGTCGACTGCGAGACATAAGTAATTTGAGCCGCCTTGCTAAAGCTTTTGTGGCGGGCAACCTCCACAAAATATTCCAAATGGCGTATATCCATAATTCCTCCCCCCCTTCTTATCTTACCATTTATTTTATCAATAACAAACATCCGGATTATCGATTCTATTTATCCATAAAAAAGCAGGCCGCATTTTAAGCTGCAGCCTGCAAACGCAAAAATATTGCTGGGCTTTTTACCCGTCTAGTTCGGATTTATCAAGCGTACTTCATCAATACACCTTTTAATTGGTCGGCAATCCGTTTACAATGATCCAGGGCATCCTCTAACAGTTCCAGTATTTCTTTCCACTTGATGATGTCAATAGGATCTACGTTACCGACAAAAAGCCGTGCGACTTCCTCGCGATAGATATGATCGCCCTTTACTTCCATTTCAGCGATATTTTTCATGTGATCCAATATTTTTTCCCGATTATTTTTTATATTGGCAAGTAAATCGAAGGCGGCAACCAATTCATCGGCACACAATACGAGCAGCTTACCAAGCTCGATAGCGCCGTCGGTTGGTCTGCCGACGCGATAAAGGGACATGCGCTCTACAATTTCCTCGACATAATCGACAACATCGTCCAATTGATTGGTTAGAGCGAAAATATCCTCCCGGTCCATGGGTGTAATAAAACTCCGGTATAAAGTGTCCAGGATTTCATCGTTAAGCTCGTCGGCATCATGCTCTAAATCATAAAGCTGTTTCACCTTTTCCTCCCGAATTTCCGGATCCGTCAACGCGTCATGGAGAATATAGGTGCTCTTTTGGGTTAGTCTAGCGCTTTCAGAAAACAAGATAAAGAATTTATTTTTTTTCGGTAGTAAAGCCAACATGCAGCACCCCCATTCAAAACTCAAGGTTAAGTTTCCCCGCCTCCCCTATCCCTGCGCGGCGCGGCAACATTATCATTGCGCAAGTTGTTGCATCCGGCGACCAATAATAATATAAATTGATAGCGCCAGTAATGCCGGGACTACCGTCCATAAATACATGGCCTTATAGCCAAATGCCTGGGATACCAATCCCCATAATACCGAGCTGAAGCCAATACCGAGATCAAAACCGATAAAAAAAGTAGCGTTGGCTGCCCCCCGCCGGTTAGGTGGCGCCTTGAGGACCGACATAGCTTGCAACCCAGGCTGCACCGCGCCAAAGCCGATGCCATACACGATGCCGGCCGCTAAAAACCAGGCAAAACTGTTGGCCAGGTAGAGCAAGAACATGGCTACCATAATCAAAACAACCCCGGGGATAACGACAATATCAAAACCACGCCGGTCAGCAAGCCGCCCGGACAGCGGCCGGGCTACCGCCAAAGCGATGGCATAAACGGTAAAAAAGGGACCAATGTTGTCTATCCCTTGCTGGGCAGCATAAAGCGCCAAAAAGGATACAACCGCGCCATAGGTCATGGTAACGAAGAAAATCACCAGCGCCGGCCGCAGCGCCGCTTTTTCCAGTAGGAACGTTTTGGCTTTAGCGGCGTTAATGTGCCGGTAACCAATACTAAGGGCCAAACCAGCCGCTATTGCCACAATAAAAGCGGAGGCCAAAAATAATACGGTAAAACTGAAATGACTGGTTAAGTAGAGGCCTAACGCTGGGGCAAAGGCCATCGCCACCGTCGTAGTTAAACCAAAATACCCCATCCCCTCCCCCAGCCTGGCTTTGGGAATAATATCGGCCGCCACCGTGCTGGCGGCTGTACTGGTAGCGCCCCAGCCAAAGCCGTGAATAAAGCGAATTAACAACAGGACCCCCAACGAAGGCGCCCAGATATAAGCCAGCACCGCGCTGATAAAGACCACCAGTCCGGCCAGAAAAATGCCCTTACGGCCGTAGTAGTCCAGTGCCTGTCCCGCCACTGGCCGCATTAGGACCGCCGCAACGGAAACGCTACCAACGATCAAACCGGCCGCGGCGTCACTGCCGCCCAGGTGCTTAGCATAGACCGGCAAGGTCGGCATCAGCATCTGAAAGCCGCAAAAAATGAACAGATTAGTCGTGCAAATTAAGATAAAATCTCTGGTCCACAGCTGTTCACGCGGGCTATCTGTCCTATTCCTAGCCCCCATTGTCTCATTCCTTCCACGGCTAAGTCGCCTCATTGCCTGACTGCCAAAACGTACCCGAAAAGGATAAAAGAGAACGGCTAATCCTATAATAAATGATATTTACACGAATATCTACCCCAGTCATGATTTCCCCAGGAAAAATGCAAAAAATAGCCAGTAGCGGCCGAGCTACTCCACTACTGGGTTATTACCGCGCACTAGCTAATAATTAAATTCCAAATATTACGGCGCTGGTTCTCTTTTCGTTCTGACATTTACATCTTCCACATAACGGGCATAAGCCCGGTTTTCCTCTACCCGGATCACAACATAGCGTTTGTTGTCTTCGGTAATCAGCTCATCGCCGGGATTGACAGTGACGACAGATACATACATGATCGTCGCCCCGGTGGCTTCGTCAAGAATCACATAATACTCGTAAGGCGCCTTAACCGGAGCATGGGGTTTGGGCTGAGGCGGCAGCAAAAGCTGCGGAGCTGTGAAGTATAAAACGATAAACACGGTAAGCACCCCAATCGCAAAACCGCTGAAAAAGACAGAATAACTACGTTTGCGTCCAGGCTGAGCCATTTGGTTTTACCTCCTGTTTTTTATCATTTCCGCCGCCGCGTTAAGTTATGTAAAAATAGGTCTGTTCATAACGCATTTATCTGGTTACGGGTATTAGCCGCCAACCATCTGACTCTTAAGATTACGAATTTAAGCGGAAAGCAACGGACAATGACGTGATACAGGAAACGGGGGAACCGGAGCTTTCGTCTTTGGCCGGCACAAAACGCCATTGGCGCACGGCCTGAACTGCCGCATTATCCAATATTTCATAGCCGGAAGAGCTGACAACCCATACGTTACTGGCCCGCCCTTCCGCCGTTATTTCAATTTTAACCCGAACCGTCCCTTCCCAGCCCTGGCGCCGGGCCTGTTCTGGATAGACAGGTTCGGTTTTTCGTAAAATTCGTGGCGGCAAAATATTTTTCCGTTCCATACCGGTAGATGGCCCCACTCCCGTAGCCTGGCCCGAATTGGTCGTTACCGCGCCAGCCGCAGCCCCAATCGGCGTACTTACTTCCGTACTGCTTTGCGCACTTTCGGCTGCGTCCCCGTTTTTTTGTCCTTCGCCCGTATTCAAGGCGGGTTGCAGCTGCTGCGCAGGCGTTGGCGCATCAGGGGTTTGCGGCAAAGAGGATACCGGCGAAACAACCGACGGTATATTAGAAGTGGCCCCGGCATGAGCAATAATTTCTACTTCCAAAGGCGTATCCTGCGCCGCGGGAAAGTAATCTGCCAGTCCCCCGATCGCGATTAGCAGCAAGAAGTTAACAAACCCGGAAGCGATTAGTGCGCGTTGCCAGCGTGACTGTTCCATCATCAATCACCTCGGCTTGGCCTCAGCCGCAATGGCAATCCGGCGAACGCCGGCCTTTTTCAGCTCATCAAGCACCGTGACAACCTTGCCATACTCAGCCTGTTGGTCTGCCCGCAGGACAAACGAAGTGTCCGCTGACCGGTCAAGTTCGGCCTGTATCCGGGCGCCCAAAAGCGCCGGCGGTACTTCTTCCCGTTCAAAGAAAACCGTACCCTGGGCGGTAACAGTAATGGCCACCTGTTTTTGCATATCGGCCTGGACCGCCGCCGCTCGCGGCAGCGCAACCGGAATGGTCTTCTGCTCAACCATATATAATGTGCTCATCATGAAAAACACCAGTAAAAAGAAGATAATATCAATCATTGGTATTATCATGAGTTTAGGCTGCCGTTCAAGGCGCAAATTCCTCAGCTTCATGCTATGTCCTCCGCCCCGCGGCATCCAGTAGGCAGGTAAATGCCATTTCCATGCCGGTAATAATTCGGTCCAGGCGCTGTGCAAAATAGCTGTGGGCCACCAGCGCCATGACGGCCACGCACAGTCCGGCCGCAGTCGCAACTAATGCTTCGCCTACCCCGCCGGTAATCGCGTGAGGTTGGCCGGATCTGATGGCCATAATGCTAAAAGAATTTATCATGCCAATAACGGTACCCAAAAGCCCTAATAGCGGCGCCAACGTAACAATGGTTTCAAGGTAGCCAAGGCGTTCCCGCAAGCGGGCTACCGCCAATGCGGCAGCACCTTCCAGTGCGTTCTGGAGGAGCGCTGGGTCAAGAGCACCTTTTTGCAGTACTTTCAAAATAATTCTAGGTGTTATTCCGCTCGTTTTTTCACATAAAGCCATGGCCTCCTGCCATTGACCCTCTGCTAACTTTTTTTCCAGGAGAGCAAGAAACTCCCCGCTTGTTTCAGCGGTACGATAATACTGCCAACGTTCAATAACTATCGCTATTACCATAATGGAGCAAGCCAATAACGGATACATAACCAGTCCGCCTTTTTGAAAAAGAGCGGCTACCTGACTTAACAATTCCATTGTACTTCACCTCGTGCCAAAATATTCCCCTGCAGCGCCGCCTGCTGGGTGCTTATGTACTGAGACAGTTCAGCGCGACTGCGAAACGTAAATTCATGCACTAAATACCGGGGTTGTATATAATCAACAATCCTGTGTACACCAGGATGTTCAAACGGACGATGCTGGTCAATTGGCAGAATATCTGCAACCATTCGTTATGTATAGCTTGGTTGAACATAAACGTAGCCTTCATAATGGCGTAAGACAAAATTGAGCCCATACATTACCCCAAGAATTTCTTCAGTCAATACGTCAGGCGAACCGTAGGCCAGCATCCTGCCATCTTTTAATAAAGCAAGATGGGTGCTAAACCGCAGCGCCAGATTAATATCGTGAAGAACGCCAATCACGGCGATGTTGTTTTTCGCGGTCAATTCCTTAATCAATTTTAATATCAGGAACTGATTGCGAATATCCAGATGAGATGTTGGTTCATCGAGCAGTAAAAGTTCCGGACACTGCGCCAAGGCCCGGGCAATTAAAACTTTTTGCCGTTCCCCCTGGCTGAGCTGACTCATATTGACCTGCCGTTTTTCCCACATTCCTACATCATTAAGTACTTGTTGGACAATCCGATGATCTTCAGGAGTCTCGCCGCCAAACCGGCTGATGTGGGCAAACCTTCCCATGAAAGCAGTCTGGTATACACTGTAATCAAAGGTCGCATCTTCTTCACTAACAACAGCAATTTTTTTCGCCAGCGCCCGCCGCGAAAAAGCTCTTATATCCTGGCCGCAAATATTAATGCTGCCTTTTTGGACAGGCAGTACACCGCCGATACACCGAAGCAATGTTGATTTACCAGTACCATTGGGAGCAATAATGCTCAGAAAATCGCCCCGATTAACGGTAAAGGTAATATCCCGCAGGATTAGCTTTGACCCGTATCCCGCTGATACAGATCGCACTTCCAATAGAGGGTTCTGCATTTCCATCCCCTTCACTTGCGTCCAGATGAATATAAGATGTAAAGAAAAAAGGGACTGCCAAGCAGCGCGGTGATCACGCCTACCGGGACTTGGGCTAACGGATTGACCATACGTGTTATCCCGTCAGCCCACAGGAGAAAGATCGCTCCCCAAAGCGCGCAAAGGGGTATTAACAGGTGATGCTGCGGACCTACGATCTTACGCAAAAGATGTGGGACGATAAGGCCGATAAACCCGATAACCCCGCTAACCGCAACAACGACACTGGTAATCAGCGTTGTACTTAGCAACAAAATAACTTTAACTTTCACCACATCAACGCCCAAAAACTGGGCGTTTTCTTCACCCGCAGTCATAATATCCAAGTCACGGACATAAAGCATAATCACCGCCATACCGGCTGCCACCATCCCGGCAATCAGAACTAAACTTGCCGGGGGATTACTCAGGCTGCCGAGCAGCCAGAACAGAATAGCGCCAATTTGCTGGGTATGGAGAACCATGATCAAACTGAGGATAGCGTTAAGCATTGAGCCAAAGGCAACGCCGGCCAATAATAATTGATTGGTATTGATACCGCCGCCCTTAACTCTTCCCAACCCGTACACGATAAATATCGCCGTGATACCGCCGAGAAAAGCAAAAAAACTGATATAGGACGTTAGTTTAAAAACAATAGCAATCGCCGCTCCTAAAGCTGCGCCGGATGATACCCCCAGGATAAACGGGTCGGCTAGCGGATTGCGGAACATCGCCTGATAGCAAGCTCCCGAAACGGCCAAACTGCTGCCTACTAACAGGGCCAGGGCGATACGAGGCCAGCGAATATTCCAAATGATTTTTTCAACCGCCGAAGGTATTTCGGTGGTTGATACTGCAGGAAAAATCTGTTTAACGAGAACACTAGCGATGATGCGAAGGTCAATGGCCGCCGAACCAATGAGCAGCATGCCGAGAACAGTTCCTGCCAAAATACCGCCAGATATTATGATTGCCAGCGGATGTTTCATTCTATATCTCATTGTTCACCGCCATTTTTTCCATGTAAAATTTCGCCTATCTGCTCAAGGGCAATAAAACTCCGCGGTCCCGGTCTGCCCAAATAGTCATCAGATACATAAAAGACCCGCTTACGCCGAATCGCCTCAATATCGGCCACTTCGGGCTTGCTGATTACCCGGCTTTCTTTGCCGGCCATGCCATTGCGCACAATAAGATAGGTATCAGGATTATACGCATAGAGGGCCTCGTAATCACAAGGTGTATAATCGGCCTGCCGGTCTGCCGCAACATTTATGCCGCCGGCCTGCGTTACAATATCACTGATGTAGGATTTAGCTCCCACCGTGAGCAAAGGCACGTCCCAGACCTCAATAAACACCCGGTGAGGAGACTTGTCCGGCTGGTTCAAGGCTTGAACCGCTCTCAGCTTTTGTTCAAGTTGATTAGCGATTTTTTCACTGTTATCTTGTTCGTGGAGCAGCTCGCCTACCAGCCGGACGGCTTTGATCACGTCAGCCATGCTTTGCGGCTCAATCGCCACAACCTTGATGCCCGCCCGTTCCAGGCTTTGGATTACGCGCAAGTGCATTTGTCCACTGGTAAACACAATATCGGGCTGCATGAGAATGATTGTTTCCACGTCAGGATCGTAAAAACCGCCAACCTTGGGTAGCGCCCGAGCCGCATCGGGATAGTCACAATATGTGGTCACCCCCACGAGGCGGTTTCCAGCGCCAACGGCAAAAATAATTTCGGTATTTCCGGGCGAAAGCGAGACAATTCGCTGCGGTTTTTGCATCGTAGCTTCAATAGGTCGCCCGAGAAAATCAACAAGCTTGGCTTCTAATACCGGCTCCGGACTAGGATTTAGCCCGGATAAAACAACCTTTGCCATTAACGCCAGTAAACATAGCAATATCACGCGGTAACATCCTGAACGCAAATGCCGCCAACCTTCCTTAAATAATTAATCCCGGCCCACGCCAGCCGGGATGAAGAACTTACTATGTACTAAGTGCAACATAATCCCCTCCCCATCGCTCGTGGGTCCATGCGGTGATTGTCAGTTAGGCAGTTCTCCTGGCTCTGGCTCATAGCTACCCCAACCTTCCCAAGGCCTAGCCTCAGTGGCGTATTTTGGTTCGCTCCCCATTACAGTGGCGGGACCGCGCCGGTCTTGCACCGGACTTCCCTATTAAGCCCTGTGGGCACCTAACCCATATATTAAGTTATAATTTCTTTAAGTTATTTTATCACCTTGGGCTTATGGCGTCAAAAATTTTTTGAAGCATTCATGTATCGATAACCGCAAATCATCAGTTACGATATCCAACTTCTTTCGCGCAAGCAGCGGCGCAATTCGTACAAGTAATATATAATGTAAGTAGACCGGCATATCCTATTACTTATAACGAGGTGAATCATGCTGCTTTTGGAGGATATTGAAAGACAGGTCAACCGCTTTACCATGGAAAGTCCCCTAAATGTGGTAGAACCGCTCGGCGGCCTGCGGATCTTTGATCCGCCACTGATCGGCATCGCCGCTGCCGACGACCCGCTATTCGCAGAATTAAAAAAAGAAAGCGTCATCGGGTCCCACCATCTCTTACCGCGCGAGTGGCTTCCCAGCGCGCAAACGGTAATTTCCTATTTTCTACCCTTCACCGCGGCAATACGCATCGCCAACCGCAGTGACGGGCTTCCGGCCACCGAATGGCTATACGGCCGAATCGAAGGCGAACGTTTCAACGAAGCCCTCCGGCGCTTTTTAGTTGACTTGTTAACAGACAATGGGCACGAGGCGGTTGCGCCGGCCCTGGACGAGCGGTATCAGGTAATAAATAAGCGCAGCAACTGGTCAGAGCGGCACGTAGCCTATATTGCCGGCCTCGGAACCCTAAGCCTTAACTGTTCGCTCATCACCGCCCGCGGCTCGGCCGGCCGGGTCGGCAGCATTGTCACCAGCCTGGAACTTGCGCCAACTGTGCGGCCGTACCGGGAAATTTATGAATACTGCACCCGGTGCGGCGCCTGCATCCGCCGCTGCCCGCCCTTGGCGATTGACGAAAGCGGCAAAAACCACCAAATCTGTTCCGATTACGTGGACAACGAAACCAAAAAGCGCTACGCTCCCCGTTACGGCTGCGGTAAATGCCAGACCGCCGTACCCTGCGAAGACCGGATTCCCGGCCGGTAAATCTCACTACCTATCGGTCGCATCAGAGAAACAGCCCGACATTATGCTGTCGGGCTGCCTTTTTACTATTTCAGTTGCGCCTCAATATCCTTGAGGACCTTGCTAACGACTTCATACTCTTCTTCCATCTCGGATTTTCTGGGTTTATCTTTCTTAAGTTCGTCACCTATTTCTTCAATCGCATGGTCGAGCTTCTTCTTAAGCTCTTCGTTCTTGATGAACGGCTTCAGACCAGTAAAGGCATCGTTCAAAGCCTTGAATTCGTTGCGGGCATCCGCAAACTTTTCTTCTTTCGACAGCTGATAAATCTTTACGTTCTGATCTTTTATCACTTGTATGTACTTCGCGGCATCGTTCTGCGCTATGGTGTCAGTTTTAGCCACCTGTTGAGCCTGAGCGGGAGGCTGGGCTGGAACCGAGACTTTGGCATCGGTGTTCGAACCGCAGCCGGCGACTAGTGTTAAACCCGAAATTAATGTGCCAATAATTAACCCTTTAATTACTTTACTCTGCATGTTGGGTCCCTCCATTAGTCGAGTGAATTTTTTGCGGCGTCCTAAAAAACATGTACATTGTTCCCGCCAGATAACTTACATAGGAAATTACCTGGAAAAGGGAAGGGGAGGAGTTATAGCCGAAGAGGGCCATCATAATTCCGCCAAAAAAGTCGTCTTCGCTCAAGAAACCACTGGTATCCCAGATCCTTTTGGCAATCGGCGGCAGTAAATTGGCTTCATGGAACTCGCCAATGGCATTGCTAAGCATTCCAGCAGCCATAAACAGCAAGAGTACGCTCGTCCATTTGAAGAAGGCCGCGATATTTACCTTTCGGCTGCTCTTAAAAACCACGTATCCTACAACCACCGCCATGATTAGACCTAATAGGCCTCCTGCCAAAGCTTCCCCCGGGGTGCTGGAAGACGTAGTTCCAATTAAGAAAAGAACGGTTTCTACGCCTTCACGGAGTACCGATACAAACGCGAGGACGGCAAGGGCGGTAACAGAACTTGAACTTACTGCAGCCTGCACCTTGGCGTTGATAGAAGCAGTCATCCCCTTTCCGCCGCCGTGCATCCAGAACACCATATAGGTAAGGACTATGACGGCAGTAAGCATCGCGAAACCTTCCAATAACTGCTGGAACAAACCTTCGGTAGTAGTTCCCATTATGAGAAACACGCCGAAACCGCCAACTATGCTGAGCACTGTTGCCAAAGCTGTTCCCAGCCAGACCTTCCTGCCTTCACGTTCGAGACCAATCTTGTGAAGGTAAGACAGGATAATGCCGATTATCAACGCGGCTTCAACCCCTTCCCGTAGCGTGACGATTAGGGTCGCTAACATATTGCACCTCCTATTTATGATAATGATTATCAATATCATTGACAGTTCTATTATAATTCTTCCTTTCCAACATTTCAATCATTTTTTGAACAATAAATTGCAGGAATTATTTACCAAACAATGCGACCTGCAACTTAAAGGACACGCAACCAGTCGTTTCATGCCTTTTACTAGGCAGATGAAAGGGAAAAAGCCGAGCAGAAAGCAGGACAAAGCCCTGCATCTGCATCGGCTTTTTGACAGTTTTTAGCGCCCCTGGACAGAGTTTTTTGCCCTTAGGCAGGGTAAATTTTATGGTTACAACTTTTTATTGTTCAACAGTATCTACCTCTACTCCACCGTCACGCTTTTGGCCAGATTGCGCGGTTTATCCACGTCGGCGCCGCGGGTAACGGCCGCGTAGTAGGCTAATAGCTGCAGGGGGATGACGGCGAGAATGGGGGCAAGGTATTTATCGGTAGCCGGGATGAAAATGGTATGGTCAACGTATTTTTTAATTTCTTCATCGCCCTTCATGGCAATACCGATGACCACGGCGTCCCGCGCCTTGACCTCTTTGATGTTGCTCAGCATTTTTTCATAAACGTCATGCTGAGTAGCCAGGGCGATGACGGGCACGCCCTCGATGATCAGGGCCAGGGTGCCGTGTTTGAGTTCACCGGCGGCATAGGCTTCCGCATGAATATAAGAAATTTCCTTCAGTTTGAGCGAGCCTTCAAGGGCAACGGCATAGTCAAGCGAGCGGCCAATGAAAAAGACGTCTTCGTTGAAGCCGTACTGCTGGGCAAAGGTCTTGACCGGCTCTACGTCTTCGAGCAGTTCATGGGCTTGGCCGGGCAGAGCGCGCAAACCCTTGATGAGCTCCTGAATGCGTTCGGGCGGCAGCGTTCCCTTGAGGTCTGCCAAATAAAGGGCCAGCATAAGCACGCTTATCAACTGGGTCGTATAGGCTTTGGTCGAAGCGACGGCAATTTCCGGACCAGCCCAGGTATAGATTACCTGATCGGCCTCCCGAGCAATCGACGAGCCGACCACATTGGTAATGGCAAGGGTACGGGCGCCCAGCCGTTTGGCTTCTTTGAGGGCGGCCAGCGTGTCGCTCGTTTCCCCTGACTGGCTGATAACGATCGCCAAAGTTTGCTCATCTGTCAGCGGCGACCGGTAGCGAAACTCAGAGGCGATATCAACCTCAACCGGAATACGGGCGAGCTGCTCCAGGTAATACTTGCCGACAATACCGGCATGGAAGGCCGTACCGCAAGCAGTAATGACGATCTTTTTTATATTAGCGACGTCTTCCTTGGTCCATTTGAGTTCGTCGAAGACAACCCGGCTGTCGTCTTTCGCCAGGCGGCCGGTCATTGTCTCACGGATAGCCTTGGGCTGCTCATAGATCTCCTTGATCATGAAGTGCTCGTAGCCGCCTTTTTCGGCTGCTTCGGCATCCCAATTCACCTCGAAGATCTTTTTCGTCACCGGCACGCCCTGGCGATTCATGACCCATACCGAATCCTTGGTGACGATGGCCATTTCGCCGTCACTTAAGATATAGGTCTTACGGGTCCGGTTGATAATCGCCGGGATGTCGGAGGCGATAAAGTTTTCCCCTTCGCCCAGTCCGATAACCAGCGGATTGTCCTGTTTCGTACAGATGAGTTTATCAGGATGGTCCTGGCACATGAAGACCAGGGCGTACGAACCATCAATCTCGGCCAGTACTTTTTTCACGGCCGCTTCAAAATCGCCGGTATAATATTCCTCGACAAGATGAGCCACGACTTCGGTGTCGGTCTCCGATGTAAAAACATGCCCTTTGGCGATAAGCCGTTCTTTGATATGCAGGTAGTTTTCAATAATCCCGTTGTGCACTACGACAAACCGGCCGGTGCAGTCGGTGTGGGGGTGGGAATTGACATCCGAAGGTCGACCATGCGTCGCCCAGCGCGTATGGCCGATGCCGATGGTCCCAACCGGCATGTGGTTTTCTACCTTTTTTTGCAAAATACTTAGGCGGCCCACACTCTTTTCCACATTGATTTTATTGCCGTCAAAGACCGCGATGCCCGCCGAATCGTAGCCGCGGTACTCCAGTTTCGTCAGGCCTTCAAGCAAAAAGGGAGCGGCCTGTTTCGGACCTACATAGCCTACAATGCCACACATGCAGTGTTCCTCCCAAAATTCAAAATAGGGTCGGTAAATTGCTGCCGCCGCCGTTTTGTCCTGCAAGTCGCCTCGCAGTTTTGTCGGCCGGCTTACGACCGCAGTGAGCCGAGAGGCATCCGCTGACTGCTCGATAAACCTCTTCCTCGTCTGCTTGCGGCCACCAGCCGCAAGCGCCAGCGCTTTTATCGTCTAGTGTTTGACGAAATTTCACCGTCTATCCATTTCTCACCTCCAATACTCATTACTTTACTATATATGCAGAGGAGCACCGTAGTGCTCCTCTCATATACTACTATAACCATAGCATTTGGTCAACTAACTCAGTTCCCGGCGAATGACGTCGGCAATGGCGCTCACAATGCGCTCCAGCTCGGCGGCAACCGGTCCTTCGGCCATTACCCGGATGAGCGGTTCGGTGCCGGAAGGCCGAACCAGGATGCGTCCAGTCTCGCCCAAGGCCGCCTCGCCTTCGCGAATGGCCGCGGCAATGCGCTCGTTTTGCTGCCAACCTTCCTTGGACTTGACCCGGACGTTGACTAAAAGTTGCGGAAACCGGGTCATCACCTTTGCCAGTTCAGACAACTTCTTGCCTGTCTTTTGGACGTTGGCAATGAGCTGCAGGGCAGTCAGGATGCCGTCACCGGTAGTGTTGTAGTCACTGAAGATAATGTGGCCCGACTGTTCACCGCCAAGGACCAGCCCTTTTTCCCGCATGGCCTCGAGGACATAGCGGTCGCCGACCGGGGTGACAAGCACCTTGCCGCCGGCTTGTTTAATGGCCTGGTGCAGTCCCAGGTTGCTCATGACCGTCGCCACCAGCGTGTTATCTGCCAG
This sequence comes from Thermosinus carboxydivorans Nor1, assembly GCF_000169155.1. Taxonomy (NCBI): domain Bacteria; kingdom Bacillati; phylum Bacillota; class Negativicutes; order Selenomonadales; family Sporomusaceae; genus Thermosinus; species Thermosinus carboxydivorans. The sequence goes on along the minus strand of NZ_AAWL01000008.1, from coordinate 55,561 downwards.
CTTCCCCCGCCGCAGGAGGTCAAGGGCACAGATGACCATGATTTGGTCGCCGTCCACTACTTCGCCGTTCTCGTCTACGGCCAGGCAGCGGTCGGCGTCACCGTCATGGGCGATGCCCAGTTGAGCACCGTGGGCGGTTACCGCCTGCTGCAGGCCCCCGATGTGGGTTGAGCCGCAATGATCATTGATGTTTATGCCGTTCGGTGTGGCGTTTAAGACGATAACGTCCGCCCCCAGCCGTCTGAGCACCATGGGAGCCGTCTCGTAGGCCGCCCCGTTGGCACAGTCAAGCACAATCTTCAGCCCGCAAAAATCGGTATCAACGGTACTAGCGACATAGTCAACATATGCTTGGATAAGGTCATGACGGTACGTAATCATTCCTACCTTGTCCCCCGTCGGGCGCGGCAGGTTGTCTTCATGGGTCAGCACCAGCTCTTCCAGCCGGTCTTCTACGGCATCAGGCAGTTTGTAACCAGTTCCGGCGAAAAATTTAATGCCGTTATCCGGATAGGGATTATGGGAAGCCGAAATAACAACGCCGGCTTGGGCGTTTAATTTCCGAGTAAGATAAGCGACCGCCGGCGTAGGAACTACGCCAAGCAGCACGGCTTCGCCGCCGGCCGAGCAGATCCCGGCTGCCAGGGCGGCTTCCAGCATATGCCCCGAAATGCGGGTATCGCGCCCAATTAAAACAGTAGGACGTTCATGTTCTTCGCCAAACAGAAAAGTAGCCGCCCGCCCCAGGCGGAAGGCCAGTTCCGGCGTAAGCTGCGTGTTGGCGACGCCGCGCACGCCATCGGTGCCAAATAGTCTTGCCATGTATACTCTTGCTCCCTTCATCCTAGCGAAACTTAATTGGGACTGTAGCGGCTGATAACGGCCAGCGCGGCATTTAAGCCGTCCAACGCGGCGCTCATGATGCCGCCCGCATAGCCGGCGCCTTCACCGACGGGGTACAGCCCGCCAATGTTGACGGAGACAAAGTCTTGGCCGCGGAGGATGCGCACCGGCGCCGAAGTCCGCGTCTCCACGCCGGTCATAAGGGCGCCGGGGTGATCAAACCCTTTAATCTTGCGGCCAAAATCAAATAGGGCCCTGGCCAGGGTATCGGTCACAAAGCGGGGCAGACACTGCCGGAGGTCGGCCGGCGCTACACCCGGCCGGTAGGTAGGCGCAACCAGGTAGTGGGCGCTTTGGCCAGTTAAAAAATTGCCAACCGTTTGCGCCGGCGCGCGGTAGCCGCCGCCACCCGCACGAAAAGCCAACGTTTCACAATGCCGCTGCAGTTCGATGCCGCTTAAAACATGACTGCCACAATCCTCAGGATTCACATTGACCACCAGGGCACTATTGGCTACCCCCGAATCACGCCGGTAGTAGCTCATGCCGTTGGTGACCACTCCGCCTGCTTCCGAGGCAGCGGCCACAACCACGCCGCCCGGACACATGCAGAAAGAATAAGCGGTGCGTCCGCACTTTTTATCGTGGTAAACCAGGGCGTAATCAGCCGCCCCCAACTTAGGATGGCCGGCCATGGGACCATATTGGGCCCGGTCAATAAGCGGCTGAGGATGTTCGATGCGTACGCCGATGGCAAACGGTTTGGCTTCCATCGCCACCCCGCGGCGATATAACATTTCGTAGGTATCCCGGGCGCTGTGGCCGATGGCAAACAGCGCCACATTGCAGGAAAAGTGGCGGCCATCGCCCACCGTCAGCCCGGTCAGGCGACCTTGCTTTACCGTGATGTCAATTACCGGTGTCTCAAATTGCACCTGGCCGCCAAGCTCAATAATCCGCTGACGTAGGTTCCTCACCACTTCCCGCAGCCGGTCGGTACCCACATGCGGTTTATGTAGATAGCGGATTTCCGGCGGCGCGCCAGCGGCAACAAGGGCATCCAGCACCTGGCGCATCCGCGGGTCGGTCACCCGTGTCGTCAGTTTGCCGTCGGAAAAAGTGCCGGCCCCGCCTTCGCCAAACTGAACGTTCGACACCGGATCAAACTCACCTGTTTCCCAAAAACGGGCCACATCGGCCGTGCGGCGCACCACGTCACGCCCCCGCTCGAGAAGCAGCGGCCGGTACCCGTGCTCGGCCAGGGTCAAGGCAGCGAACAGCCCGGCCGGCCCGGCGCCCACCACGATGGGCGGACTGTCCAGTTTATGTGGGCCAGGAATGACCGGTTCGGGTACACTTTGAGCCACGCTGGCCACGTCACGGTCGCCGCCCAACCGGGCCAACACCTGGCCCTCGGGGATACCGACCCGTACATCCAAGGTATACACAAAATTAATATTATTTTTTCGGCGGGCATCAAGCGCCCGCCGAAAAATGACCACCTCTTCAATATGCTCAGCTGGCAGCTTGAGCCGCTGCGCCACAATCCGGGCCAGCGGCCTGTCATCATTTAGCGCAACACGAAGGTTGGTTATGCGTAGCAACGTCATTTTCTCCTTCTATTGTTTAGTTCCTACTATAATATGCACGGTAACGGCATCTTGCGATGCAACAATACCTTCTTTCAGCTGCAGTTTAGCTTCCCGTGTTGTCTCCCGGTTGATGCCGGCCAGATTAACCGGTTCGGTATAGATAAAATCAATCTTTTCAATTTCCCGGCTGTCACCCGTTATTTCCACTTTGGCCGGTTCAGTCGTAATCCGCGCCAGTTGCACGCCGCTGGCCAGTTCACCGTAGATGATTGGTTTGACGTCAACGGTCTTTTTGCTCGGACCCTTGACCAGGGTAGCAGTAACCGTCGCCTTATCGGAATAAACAGTCAAACCCTGTACTTCTTTACCGCTTTGGTTAAGGAGCTTGAGCGGCACATCGACGGTGAAGTCGGCCTGCCTGCCGCTAAGGTCCACAATGGCAACCACCCTTTCCACGGCATTAACGGCGCTTTTCGGCCCTTCAATCGTAATCTGCTCCGGCCGCGCCGTCACTTTGCCGACGGCTACGCCGGCCGCCGCCGAGCCGGTCAGCCTTACTTCCACCGGCACCTGTCGGCTAATGGACGTGTCAAGGCGCACGGTAACTTTATCCGGCGAGACTTCCACTAAATTAAGGCTGCTGGGAATGGCCGCCGCTACCCGGACATTATGCTGCCCTTCCCCGAGCCCTCGCAAATCAATATACGACTTAAGGTCCTTGGTCATTACCCCGGCTATGATGCTGCGCGGTCCGCGCACCTTGACCCGCACCGTGTCAGGCGCATCTTCCACAACCAAACCGCTCATCACATTGCGCACTTCCAGCGGCACAGTGAACGTGGCCTCAACTGGCGGATTCTGTTCGTTCATTACATATAACCATAAGATGATGGCCAAGATAACGGCTAAAATTTTTGCCGTAAGATTCCGTCCCTGCTCACCGGCCATAAGGCCACCTCCAGTTCAGAAAATCGGTTAGCGCCGAACTTTTGGTGGCGAAGAGGGGTTTTAGTTTTTCTTTGAGCGTTTCCGTATCCAGATAGCGGATAAGATGCCCGCCGCGGGCCAGCGAAACGGTTCCCGTTTCTTCGCTCACCACGACGACGACGGCGTCGGTCTGCTCGGTGATACCGATGGCGGCGCGGTGACGGGTACCCAGTTCCTTGCTGAGGGACAAATCCTCCGTCAGCGGCAATAAACAGCCGGCGGCCATTATGCGGTTGCCGCGAATGATGACCGCGCCGTCGTGTAAGGGCGTATTCGGGATAAAAATATTGATAATAAATTCGCTTGATACCAGGCCATCTACTTTCAGGCCTGTCTCGATATAGTCATTAAGGCCGATTTCCCGTTCAATAACAAGGAGGGCGCCAATTTTGTTTTTGGCCAGCACCTTAACGGCCTTAGCCAATTCCTCCAGGAACCGCTCGGTTTCTTCCTCGTTAAGAAAGGCGCGTTTACGCAAAAAACCGCCCCGACCAAGCTGCTCTAGGGCCCGCCTGAGCTCAGGCTGAAAGACGATGGGCAGCGCAACAAGCAAGACCGAAAAGGTCTTCTGCAGCAGCCAGTTAATGACATTGAGCCCCAGCCACTTGCTAACCAGCGTGGCAAACAGCAGTACAACCAGACCCTTAAGCAGCGCTACTGCCCGCGTGTCTTTAATCATAAAATACAGTTTATAGAGCACAAATGCGACAATCAAAATGTCCACGATGTCCAGCAGGGTAATCGTGGAAAGAATGCCCCTGATCTGCAGCAACATGAAAAAATTACCTCACCTAAAAGTCCTTTACGTTTTATTCTACCCCACATTCGGTAAAACCTTTTATAAATTACGACCAGGTATAAAAAAAATTAAAAGATTTGCCCATCAATAACGGATACTGAAAAATCCTCCCGCCAAACGGGAGGATTTTCGTGGATCGTAATAACGATGGGAAAAACTAGCCGGTTACAGTTTGGTGACTTCCGCCACCCAGCCATGCTTGTCAGCAATTTTGCCGTACTGCAGGCCGGTAACATATTCAAACAATTTTTGCGAAATTTCACCGGTCTTATTGTCGTTAACGACGATGGTCTGCCCTTTCCAGGTAAGCTGGCCGACCGGCGAAATGACCGCGGCGGTGCCGGAACCGAATACTTCTTCCAGTTCGCCTTTGGCATGGGCCGCAAAGACTTCATCAATGGAAATACGGCGCTCAACAGCCGGAATACCCAGTTCTTTCGCGATTTCAAGCACCGTTCTGCGGGTAATGCCGGCGAGAATGCTGCCATTAAGCGCCGGCGTAATAAGCTCGCCCCGGATCTTAAAGAATATGTTCATGGTGCCCACTTCTTCGATATAGCGGCGCTCGATGCCGTCCAGCCACAATACCTGGTCGAAGCCTTCCTTCTTGGCTTCGACGCCGGCGCGGAGGGAGGCGGCGTAGTTGCCGGGGGTCTTGGCTTCGCCGATGCCGCCGGGAACGGCGCGGACATATTTGTCCTCGACCTTGATCTTGACCGGGTTAAACCCGGCGGCATAATAGGCGCCGACCGGCGAGGTAATAATGAATAATTTGTAGGTGTCAGACGATTTAACGCCTACATAAGCGTCAGTGGCAATGATAAAGGGGCGAATGTACAGCGCGGTGCCCAGACTGCCCGGTACCCAATGCTTGTCAATTTCGATGAGCTTGTTAAGGCCTTCATGTACTAAATCGACATCAATTTTGGGAATGCAAAGAATTTCGGCGGAACGGTTAAAGCGATTAAGATAGTCTTTGGGGCGGAAAACAACGATGCGGTTATCCACCGTCCGGAAAGCCTTCATTCCCTCGAAAATGGCCTGGCCATAGTGGTAAACCATCGCCGCGGGATAAAGCGGAAACTGGGCATAAGGCTCAATGCGCGGATTATGCCAGCCTTTGCCTGTCTCATAGTCCATAACGAACATATGATCAGCAAAAATTTTCCCAAAGCCAAGTTTTGATTCGTCCGGCAACACGCCAGGCTTGTCAACCCGGTGTACGGCAATGTTGCTCATGGTGACAGCCTCCTCACTGTTAGTTGGAATCCATTACCATAATTATACATTGCCTTTTGTATACAAGTCAAGCACGGCTTGCTGTTTTGCCATCACTTCTTTAGCTGTTTGCAGCTGATGTTTTACCTGAGTGGACGAAGTGCCACCGTAGGAATTACGGGCTGCCACGCATGTCTCGATTTGAATGGCGTCAATGATGTCGGCTTCAAATAACGGCGAAAATTGTTTAAATTCGGCCAGCGACAGATCAGTCAGCCTTTTGCCGGCGTCAAGGCAGTAACGCACGCACCTCCCCACTACTTCATGGGCCTGGCGGAACGGTAGCCCTTTTTTAACCAGGTAATCGGCCATATCGGTGGCGTTAGCATAGTCCTGTCGGGCGGCTTCGCTCATCCGCTCGCCTAAGACGCGCATGCCGCGCAGCATGGTGGCATACACCCGAAGACTGAATTTGACGGTGTCAATGGTATCGAACAGGGCTTCCTTGTCTTCCTGCAGGTCCTTGTTATAGGCCAGCGGCAGACCTTTGACCACCGTCAGCAGCGCCATCAGATGGCCATACACGCGCCCGGTCTTGCCCCGCACCAGTTCGGCCACATCAGGATTTTTCTTTTGCGGCATGATGCTGGACCCGGTGCAGTGAGCGTCGTCAAGCTCGATAAACGCAAATTCGGCCGTCGACCAGAGGATAATTTCCTCGCTGAGGCGGCTGAGGTGAAGCATGAGCAGAGAAGCGAAGGCCAGAAACTCGATGATATAGTCCCGGTCACTGACCGCGTCAAGGCTATTATCGTACACTTTGGCGAATTTAAGCTGCTCGGCCACATAGAAGCGGTCAATGGGAAAAGTCGTGCCGGCAAGAGCCCCGGCCCCGAGCGGCATGAGGTCGGTCCGCTCCCACACGCCCTGCAGGCGACTGAAATCGCGGGCCAGCATGAAAAAATAGGCCAGCATATGGTGGGCGAACAGGATGGGTTGGGCCCGCTGCAGGTGAGTATAGCCAGGCATGATGACATCAGGATGATTGGCCGCCGTTTCGACTAAAGCCGCTTCCAGATCCCACAGCAAACGGGCGATGGCGGCGATTTCCCGTTTCAGATACATGTGCGTGTCCAGTGCTACCTGGTCGTTGCGGCTGCGGGCGGTATGCAGCTTGCCGCCCACCGGACCGATGCGCTCGATCAGCCGCCGTTCGATATTCATATGGATATCTTCCAGCGCCGTCTCAAAGCTGAAGTTGCCTGCCTCAATATCGGCGAGAATGGACTTAAGTCCGGCGATAATCTGGTCAGCCTCATCCGCGGTGATAATCCCGCATTTAGCCAGCATGCGCGCATGGGCGATGCTGCCGGCAATATCCTCGCGGTACAGGCGCCAATCAAAGGAAATGGAGGAGGTAAACTCCTCCACGGCGACATCGGTATTTTTGGTGAAACGGCCACCCCACAGTTTGCTCATGCCTTGTTCGCCTCTTTCTGTTGCATCAGGGCCCGGATTTTCAGCGGCAGGCCGAACAGATTGATGAAGCCTTCGGCATCCTTTTGGTTGTAAACCTCGTCCCGGCCAAAAGTGACAAACCCTTCGTGATAGAGCGAATAGGGCGATTTAGCGCCGGCGCTCATGATATTGCCTTTATATAGTTTGAGGCGAACCACGCCGCTGACCGTCTGCTGGGTAGATTCCACAAAAGCGTCAAGCGCTTCCCGCAGCGGTGAATACCACATGCCGTCATATACCAGTTCGGCATAGCGGATAGCCACTTGTTCCTTAAAGTGCAGGGTAGCCCGGTCGAGAGTAAGGTATTCCAGTTCACGATGAGCATAATAGAGAATAGTGCCGCCCGGTGTCTCATAGACCCCCCGCGATTTCATGCCTACCAGCCGATTTTCCACAATGTCAGCGATGCCAATCCCGTTAGCGGCGCCCAACGCATTTACTCTTTCCAGCAGGGCCACCGCATCAAGTTTCTCGCCATCTACCGCCACCGGCACCCCCTTTTCAAAAGTAATCTCGACATAGGTCGGTTTATCAGGCGCTTTTTCCGGCGTAGTGGTTACAAGATAAACGTCGTCCTTGGGCTCGTTCCAGGGGTCTTCCAGGTCGCCGCCTTCATGGCTGAGATGCCAGATGTTGCGGTCCATACTGTAGGGGCGTTTTTTCGTCACCGGTACGGGGATGCCATGCTTTTCGGCATAGTCAATGGCGTCTTCCCGCGACCGAATGTCCCACAGCCGCCAGGGAGCGATGATTTTGAGGTGCGGCGCCAGCGCCTTGACGGTGAGTTCGAACCGGACCTGGTCGTTGCCTTTGCCGGTAGCGCCGTGGGCTACTGCGTCTGCCCCTTCTTTCAGCGCCACATCCACCAGCGCCTTGGCAATGATGGGGCGGGCGAAAGAGGTTCCCAGCAGGTATTTGCCTTCATACACCGCGCCGGCCTTCAGGGTCGGCCAAATGTAGCCTTCGATAAACTCTTTTTTCAGGTCTTCAATGTAGACCTTGCTGGCGCCCGATTTAAGAGCTTTTTCCCGAATGGGCGCCAGTTCGTCGCCTTGCCCGACGTCGGCGCACATGGCAATGACTTCACAGCCAAAGTTTTCTTTCAGCCACGGAATGATGACGGAGGTGTCGAGGCCACCGGAATAGGCCAGCACCACTTTTTTGATTTCGCTCATGCTAATGCCTCCTCTAAATTCTAATCTCCCATCAACAACGCCAAAATCGCTTTTTGCACATGAAGCCGGTTCTCTGCCTGGTCAAAAACTACCGATTGCGATCCTTCCATTACTTCATCGGTAATTTCTTCACCCCGGTGAGCCGGCAAACAGTGCATGACAATCGCGTCCGGTTTGGCCACCTTCAATAGTTCGCCGTTTACCTGATAACCGGCAAAAGCGGCCCGCCGCGCGGCCTGTTCCTTTTCCTGCCCCATGCTGGCCCATACGTCGGTATACAGTACGTCTGCATCATAGGCCGCGGCAAAGGGATCAGACACAATCTCCAGCCGACTGCCGGTAACCAGAGCATCGTCGGCCGCTTCGGCCAGTACGGCGGCCGGCGGCTCATAGCCAGGCGGTGTGGCAACAGTCATGTGCATGCCCACTTTGGCGCAAGCATGCAGGAGCGCGTTAGCCATATTGTTCCCATCACCAATATAGGCCAGTTTTCTGCCTTGCAGATCGCCTTTAAACTCCCAAACAGTGAAAATATCGGTCAGGGCCTGGCAGGGATGGTAAAGGTCGGTCAGGCCGTTGATGACGGGGACGGTGGCGTAACGAGCCAGTTCCACTACCTCGTCGTGGGCAAAGGTGCGAATCATGATGCCGTCCACATACCGGGACAAAACCCGGGCTGTGTCTTTCACCGGCTCGCCACGGCCAATCTGCAAATCGTTGGCGTTTAAGAACAAGGCTTTGCCGCCAAGTTGCCACATCCCTACCTCAAATGACACCCTGGTCCGGGTAGACGCTTTTTGGAAAATCATTGCGAGCGTTTTACCCTTAAGCAGATGATGTTCTTCACCTTGCTGCTGTTTGCTTTTAAGGGTTTTTGCCAGGTCAAAAATCCGGTTTATTTCAGCCTGGGACAAATCATGAACAGACAGTAAATCTTTCCCCTTCATGACCATTGGCCTCCCCCATTTTATAATAATACAATTGCATGCATATTTATATCAAAAATATTTTTCCTATAAATTGTCAATTACTTTATCCAAAATGCCAATCATTTCATCAACATGCTTCTCATTAATGATCAGCGGCGGAACAAACCGGAGCACATCGCCGGCCGTGCAGTTAATTAACGCGCCATGTTCCAAGCACCGGTTAACAATTTCGCGGCCAGGTTGATTTAACTTTACGCCAATCATCAAGCCTTTGCCGCGTACCTCTTTGATGACGGTCGGGTATTTAGCCTGCAATTTAGCCAGCTCGCCCAGCATATACCGGCCTATCCGCTCTGCATTGCCTGGCAAGTCTTCCGCCGTAATAACGGCTAACACGGCATTAGCAGCGGCGCAGGCGAGCGGATTGCCGCCAAAAGTCGAACCATGATCGCCGGGGCCGAACGCTGAAGCCACTTTGTCGGTCGCCAATATCGCGCCGATTGGCACGCCGCCGCCTAATCCTTTGGCGATGGTGAGAATGTCGGGTTTAACATCTGTATGCTGGTAGGCAAACATTTTACCGGTACGGCCCATCCCGGTTTGAATTTCGTCAAAAATCAGTAGGGCACCGCAAGCATCGCACAATTCGCGTACCCCTTGCAAGTAACCGTCATCAGGGATGTTAATACCACCCTCACCCTGAATTGGTTCCACCATGACGGCACACGTCTTGTCGGACATGGCGCGCTTTAGCGCCGCCAAGTCATTGTACGGCACGTATTTAAACCCTGGCGGCAGCGGCTCATAGCCATGCTGGTATTTAGGCTGGGCCGTCGCCGTCAAGGTAGCCAGCGTGCGGCCATGGAAAGAATTTTCGGCAGTGATAATTTCTACCCGGTCAGCGTTTAACTGTTTGGCATATTTACGGGCCAGCTTGATCGCTCCTTCGTTGGCTTCCGCGCCGCTATTGGCCAAGAAGACCTTATCCAGGCCGCTAAGCTGGGCCAAGGTTTGGACAAGCTTTGCCTGTTCTTCCGTATAATAGAGATTTGTGCAATGAATAAGTTTGCCGGCCTGAGTCGTAATGGCGGCCACTAACGCCGGGTGGGCATGCCCTAGCACGTTCACCGCAATACCGGCCAAAAAGTCCAGGTATTTTTTCCCCTCGGTATCAAACACATACGGCCCGTCACCATGGGACAACACCACATCATAACGACTAAACACCGGCATATAATGCCGTTTATCAATAGCTTGCACTTCGGCTTTATCCACAGCGCTCACTCCTTTTACCCTCTGACAATTTCGGTACCGGCGCCCCTGTCAGTGAAAACTTCCAGCAGTAGGGAATGGGGTTGCCGGCCATCAATAATGTGCGTTTTCCGCGCCCCTCCGGCCAGTGCTTTAAGGCAGGCCTCCACCTTGGGAATCATGCCGCCGTCAATTGCTCCTTGCTTAATCATCGTCTGCGCTTCGGCTAAGGTAAGAGTGGAAATAAAAGTAGCTTTATCATGATAGTCCCGGTAAATCCCTTCAACGTCTGTAAGCAACAGCAATTTCTCGGCTGCCAGGGCGCCGGCAATTTCCCCGGCTACGTAATCGGCATTAATATTGTAGCTTTCGCCGCCTGCACCTACGCCAATCGGGGCAATTACCGGGATATAATCCTGTTCCAGCAGGGTAAACAAGATACCGGGATTAATTTGGGCTACATCGCCAACAAAGCCAATATCAACTTCTTTGACCTCGTCTCCTTCATAGACCTTGGCCAAATGTTTTTGCGCCACAATTAGACTTGCATCCTTGCCGTTTAATCCTACCGCTTTGGCGCCATATTTGTTTAATAGACTGACGATCTCGGTATTGGTTTTGCCAACAAGGACCATTTCCGCGATAGCCATTGTCTCCGCGTCTGTTACCCTGAGCCCGCTGACAAAGGTAGACTGCTTGCCCACCTGTTTCAGCATCGCCGTGATTTCCGGTCCCCCGCCGTGCACGACGACCAGGCGCATACCCACGGCCTTCATCAGGATAATATCCTGGATAACCTTAGCTTTCAACTGTTCATTAATCATGGCATTACCACCGTATTTTACGACGATGGTTTTGCCGGCAAACTTTTGGATATAGGGCAGTGCTTCGATAAGCACCGCTGCTTTTTCCACAGAATTGATCATGCCGTGCTCCTTTCCGGCTTAAGTATGATACTCGCCGTTGATTTTTACATACTCGTATGAAAAGTCACAAGTCCAAACCGTGGCCGCCGCCGGACCTAAACCCAAGTCAATTTCAATGGCAATATCCCGCGCGCTCATTACTTTTCTTAAAGCCTGCTCGTCAAAGCTGGTCGCCATACCGCTTCTAACGACGGAAATGCCGCCGATCGCCAGCGCTGTTTTTTCGCTTTTTACCGGTACCCCCGAATAGCCGACAGCACACAGAATCCGGCCCCAGTTGGGATCCTCCCCGAAAAACGCCGTTTTCACCAGCGGCGATTTCGCTACGGCCATCGCTGCCTGTTTCGCTTGCGAAAAGGTTTCAGCGCCGGTTACGGTAATCTCGAGAAATTTGGTCGCCCCTTCGCCGTCGCGAACGATTTGTTTCGCTAAATTGGTGCAGACGGCCTTTAACGCGTCAGCAAAAATGCGATATTCCTCGCTATCAACGGTATCGATCACCGGAGCGCCGGCCTGGCCGTTGGCCAGCACGCTCACCATATCGTTAGTACTGGTGTCACCGTCAACCGAAATCATGTTGAAGGAAAGATTTACGGCCTCGGATAATGCGTTTTTCAATACAGGCGCGGCAACTGCCGCATCGGTTGTAACAAAGGCCAGCATGGTCGCCATATTGGGATGGATCATGCCTGCCCCTTTCGCCATGCCGGCGATGCGTACCGGTACGCCGCTGAGCATAAACTCATATGCACAAGATTTAGGGAAAGTATCTGTCGTCATAATGGCCTGCAACGCTTTTTCATGGCCGGTTTCTGACAACTCGGCCGCCGCCTGTTTAATGCCGGCCGCTATTTTATCCATCGGCAGCTGAACGCCGATGATACCGGTCGACGCCACCAAAACCTCGTGAGTGGCTACACCCAGCACCGTTGCCGTTAACTCCGCCATTGCCCGTGCATTGGCAAGCCCTTGCGGCCCGGTGCAGGCATTGGCACAGCCGGAGTTGACGACAATCGCCCGGGCTGTCCCGTGCTTTACCGCCTGGCGGGACACAATAACCGGGGCGGCAGCCATGGCATTGGTAGTAAACATGGCGGCAACACTAGCCGGTGTTTTGCTGTAAATAAGGGCGATGTCCTCTTTGCCGCTCTTTTTAATGCCCGCCTTTACGCCGGCAGCCATGAACCCCTTGGGGGCGGTAATTCCTCCATTTATTTCTTTTAACATATAATCGCCTCCATTTAATCGCGCGTGATAGTGAATAATACTAAAATGCTATGGATAAAGCGGCGCCTGGGTCAGGCCGGTTTGCTCCTCAAACCCAAACATGACATTCATGTTTTGAACGGCCTGACCGGCCGCACCTTTGACCAGGTTGTCAATAGCCGCTACCGCGATAACCCGGCCGGTGCGGGTATCGATATGCCAACCAAGGTCGCAGAAATTCGAGCCCCGGGTATTCTTGGTGGCCGGATAACCACCCCGGCCCAATAGGCGGATGAAGTACTCCTGCCCGTATAAGTCATGGAACGCCTCGTCAACCATGTTAGCCGTTACCCCGTCAAGGAGGCGGGCATAGCAGGTGCTTAGTATTCCCCGTGACATAGGAATAAGATGGGGCGTAAAACTGATTAACACCTGGCTGCCGGCTAATTCAGACAAAGCCTGTTCGATTTCCGGCGTATGGCGATGACCAGCAATGTTATAAGCCTTAACATTTTCAAATGCCTCCGGTAGATGGTGGGTTAAATTTAACCCCCGACCTGCTCCCGATATGCCGGATTTGGCATCAACAACAATGGAGGTCAGGTCAATCAGCTTATTTTTAACAAGCGGCGCCAAAGCTAAGATGCTGGCCGTCGTGTAGCAGCCGGGATTACCGACTATATCGGCCGTACGCACCGCGTCGCGATACAGTTCTGTCAGGCCATATACGGCTTTGGCATCGGGATGAACGTGGGGTATTTTATACCATTTCTCATAAACGGTTATATCTTTAAATCGATAGTCAGAGCCTAAATCAATCACTTTGACGCCCTGGCCGCTTACCTTCTTCCCTATCTCCATGGCATGGCCATGAGGCAGGGCGATAAATAAAACATCGCTTGCGGCGACAATTTTATCCAAGTCGGCCATACTTACCAGTGCCTGGTTATAAAAGCGGTTTAAATGGGGATATATGCTGTCTACCTCCGTCCCTGTCTGACTTTCTGAGGTAAGGTATTTAATTTCGGCCGCCGGATGGTTGGCCAAAATTCGTAGCAGTTCTTCACCGGTATAACCGGTTGCCCCAATAATACTGACCTTCATATGCTGACCTCCCGTGTCGGTTTATTTATAATTATACATTCATTCCGCATATTAATTCAATACTTTTTTCCAGCTAACGAAAATAAAAAAGCGCATACGCGCCTACTCCGAAAATGGCAACTTCAAAACGGAATATATAGAACCGCAGAGGACGCGGAGGTATATTTTTTTTACTTTAATCTTTAGCGCGATGAATACGCGCCTCTGTGTTCTCCGTGGTTAAAAATCGGTTTTCATGCTGTGTTGCGCCAATTTATTGTCTATATCCCCGCGGTTATAAACTTATACTTTCTAAAAAAGAGATCTTCTAGAAGAAGAACTCGCCAATAATGGCAATCATGCTCCCGCATTGGGGGCACTTTTTATCGGATGTAAGGTGACTATCCCGCTGCTGGCGGTCAATCACCAACTTACCGCAGACAGGGCAGTGTGTATTTATACCGCTGTCACCGATATTCCCCAGATAGACATAATGCAAATACTGCCTGGCCAGTTCATAGGCGCGCCGGAGAGTCGTCAGCGGCGTTGGCGGCGCCGTCATTTTATACCGGGGAAAGTAACGGGAAAAGTGCAGCGGTATATCTTTACTGATACCCCCCAGCCACTTGGCCAATTCGGCCAGTTCTTCCTCCTGGTCATTAAGTCCCGGAACAATGAGCGTTGTAATCTCCACATGACAGGACGCAGCGGCCAATTCTACCGTGCGTTTTACATGGGCCAATTCCCCGGTGCATACTCGGTGGTAAAACTCACTGTTAAAGGCTTTCACATCAATGTTCATGGCATCAATATAGGGTAAAAGGCGGCGTAGGGGTTCAGGATTGATAAAGCCGTTGGTTACCAATACATTTTTGAGCCCTGCCGCACGCGCCGCCTGAGCGGTATCGAAAATATATTCATACCACACGCTGGGCTCGGAGTAAGTATAAGCAATACCGATATTGCCGTGTCCAGCCCGCACGGCCATGGCCACCGTTTTCTCCGGCGCCAGTTCGAGTGTCGCAGGAGTTGCTTGCGCAATTTCCCAGTTCTGGCAAAATTGGCAGGCAAAGTTGCAACCCCAGGTACCGATGGAAAAAATCATACTGCCCGGATAGAAGTGATAAAGCGGCTTTTTTTCAATTGGATCTAAGGCATATGACGAAACGCATGCGTAATTGGCAGTATACAGTTTGCCGCCAATATTTTTCCTTACACGGCAAAAGCCGGTCCGTCCGGCGGGTATAATGCACTGCTTCGGGCACAACCGGCAGGCGACGCCGCTGGGATGAGCTTCATAATACAGCGCTTCCCGCATGCCAATAACCTACTTGTACCGGGTTACGGTAAACCGGTAGAGCTCGATTTCTTCGCCCGGCTTAATCCCTGCTTTTTGCATGGCAATGGCCACTTGTTCTTCCACCGTATCGACCCCTTCCAGCATCGGCAGCAATAGGCCGCTGCGACGTCCCCGCCGGACAATTACGCCATATTTGTGCGGGTCTAACTCAGCCAAACTGTCCACCCGTTCCGGCTCTGACAAAATATCGACCGAAATATCAAGCTCGGGCAGTTCGTCAAGCTCAACCGGCCAGAACCGGGGGTCACCCGTTCCGGCACTGATGGCATTTTGAATAATTTCGGCGGCAATGGTAGGCTGCGTCGGAACAAAAGTACCAATGCAGCCACGCAGCTCGCCCCGCTTTTTTAGCGACACGAAGACGCCCGCCTGACCGCGCAGCTCAGCTGGCATGTCGGCCGGTTCAGGCATTGGGCGCCCATGCTGCAGATAGTATTCCAAACTCTTTCGCGCCAGTGCTACCGGCGCACTTTCTTCCGGCATCTTTATTCCCCCCTGCTTTCATTAGGAGTAAACAAGGCTACGGCGTAGCCCACCCCGAACGGGCCCTCGTAGGACAGCACGTCGGCTGTCATATCGAGTCCCCCCATCACGCCCATGAGAAAGAAGATAGGCCGCAGGCCGCATTCTCCGGCCTCTTCGATAAGGCCGCGGTCAAGGTTGAGCAGGGCTTTGACATCCATATTTTTCAATGCTGCAACCACCGCCTGGTCAAATTGGGCACCGTACGGGCTGTACCCGGCCGGAGCATCGGACGTAAGCCGGTGCGACAAGTCGCCGGAAGCAATGACGGCTACCCGCTTGTCCACTATGCCAATCGCCGCCTGCACGGCTTTGCCGAAGGTATACATCTCCTCATAAGGCAACATGCCCATTGACAGATGGACCAACTGGCCTTTAAACCCGGCTTTTTGCAAATAATAGAGCGGGACAACGGCGCCATGGTCAAGCTGTAGACTGAGCCGGTACATCTTGGCCACATCGTCGGTAAGCTCCACCACATTAACGCCGAGGCGTTCGCATTTTTTCAGGATGTAACGGACTAAAAGGCCATCCGTTTCAAAGGCGACGACCGCATCCGGCGCGCCAAAAGTCGCCAGACTTCCCTTCATTCGGGGATGAATACTGATGCTGGCGGCATCTTCAAAGACCGGTCCGTGCGGCGAAATTAGCACCACGGTCTGCGGATTTGCATCTTTCAGCGTTTGGGCCGCCTTTTCCGCCGCCGCCACCGTCGCTTTAATGCGGGCCAATTCCCCCTTACCCACTTCCGGCACCATAATCGGCGGATGGGGCATAAGGGCGCAGCCAACCAGTTTATGCATGACACCACTCCCCTTTCGGTGCTTTACAAGCGTTTTTATCTTCCCACATTTTGGCTGAAATGATGCGCCAGTGCCTTGGCAATATGTTCTGCCAGTTTTTGCTGGTAAGCGGCATCTACAAGACGCGCCGCCTCGCCCGGGTTGCTGAGAAAGCCTGTCTCAACCAGCACGCCGGGAATATTGGTGCGATTCAATATCAGGATGTCCTTATCCTGCTTGGCTTGGTGCTTGTTTCCGGGCGGAAAACTTTTCAGCGCGCGCTGGACAAGTTCGGCCAGCGGCTTGTTGGCTACCAGATTGGGGCTGTAGAAAACCTGCGCTCCCGACCATGCTGCCGAGCCCCGGATGGAATTGACATGGATGCTGATAAATACTTCGGCCCCTGAACTATTAATCATTTCCACCCGGGTAAGGAGGTCATTGCGTTTGCCGCCCTTGCCGCGGGTATAATAGTCGGTATCGCTGTCGCGGGTCAGCACAACCTCGGCGCCATACCGCCGCAAAATATCGGCCAATTTCAAAGCGATAGCGAGTGTTACCTCTTTTTCCACGACCCCGTTGCCGCTCGCCCCGTTGTCAACACCGCCATGGCCCGGGTCAACGGCAATTTTGTGGCCGGCCAGCGCCCACAAATTAACATTTTCCCAATCTTCGGCCGCCAAATACCGTATGGTCAGCAGATTAAGAACTACCACCGCAACGCTGAACATGACCGCGAGCATCAGACGCCGCCGAATTGCGAAAATGCGCATACCAAACCCCTCCCGCTTATGCTATCCTTAAATCGTTATGCCGCGTCGCCGCCAGGTATGTCGGCCACTGACATGGTAAGTATAGCCAAAGGGGAACAAGTTGGGCTACAATAATAGCGGAGGAGATAATCATGCGGACAGGGCGTTTTCTTGCTTTTCTACTTTTGTTATTCTTAGCCGCCTTTTGGTGGGCCGGCGGCAGCAGCATCGTTAAACCCTATTCTCTGTCTGTGGAAAAGGTGCTCGCGGTAGGCCACGACGCAACCGGCGCCTGGGACCGCCTGTACCGTCTCGTTGCCTTAAAAAGCGCCGTTGAAGCTAGGCTGGACAAAAAGCGCTATGTCAAACTGGCTGATATTCCTCTGCCACTCCAGCAGGCCGTCATTGCCGTGGAAGACAGCCGTTATTACCGGCACTTTGGTTTCGATATTGAGGGCATCCTCCGCGCGGCCCTTGTCAACCTCCAGGCTGGCGAAGTGCGTGAAGGCGGCAGCACAATTACCCAGCAGTTGGTGAAGAACCTTTTCCTGTCGCAAGAGCAGTCCGTCGGCCGCAAATTGGAAGAAATAATCCTGGCGGTCGACATGGAACTGCACTACTCCAAAGAAGAGATCCTTGAAATGTACCTCAATACCATCTATTTTGGCGCCGGCGCTTATGGCATCCAGGACGCCGCCCGTGTTTACTTTGGCAAAGAGCCGGCGAATCTCAATCTGGCCGAATGCGCTCTGCTGGCCGGCCTACCCAACGCGCCGTCGGTATATTCGCCCTACGAAAACTTAACCGCTGCCAAACAGCGCCAGGCAGTAGTCCTGGCCGTCATGGTCAAACAGGGTTATATTGGTCCTAACCAGGCCGAGGAAGCCAAGCGCCAACCGCTCCGCCTGGTTCGCTAGCGTTAACCTAGGCAAAATCCCGGGCAAAAATCCCGGGATTAATTCTAAAAATATTTTTTTATTGGCACCCAGTCGCCATTACCAAAAGCTTCCTGGGCAGCAGAGCGGAAAACCCGCTCAATGGTAAACTCGCGAATATAGGTATTTTCATTAATATACTTTGCATCTTTAAGTAACCGGCCTTCGTCTTGTACGTTAAAGGCGATTAGGGTGTAATAGCCCCCTTTTCCCGGCGCCGGCGGCGTTTTTACCACCACGCCCATGGTCACCGGCGATTTAGCTTCCTGGAAGTTACGAGTAAGTTCGCGGTAGGTAGCAAAAGCCTCAGCCTTTGGGGAAACGATCAGCTCATAGATTTCGGGAAAATAGTACTTGAAATCTTTAACTTTGATCGCCATGTCGGGAGTAAAACGTTGGGCTTTGACCAAGGCGGCGGGACTATTATTTTCATACTGCACTTCCATCTGAATATGTAGCCCCTGACGCTCAAAGGCATGCAAAAAGGAAGCGGCTTTGGCTTTCTTATGGCCGGTTGCTTCCCACTCCGCTTTGGTCCAGAGCTGATTATCGGTGTCAATCACCAGCCGGTATTCGCTGTAGCGTGCGGCAATGGTAGCGCGCGTATCGTCCAGGTTAGCAAACGCCGTTCCCGCCGTCGCAAAAATTAGCGCGGCCAATACCGATGCTGTCATTTTTTCATGAAGATGCCTCCTGTCCTATTCTCCAATTAAAATTTATTAATAAATTAAACTCTTACCGCTATTTTCCTGCTGTTGCAGCATGAATAATCCAAAAGAGCCCGAAAAGGATAAACCTTTTCGGGCTCTGCTTGCGCCAAACAAAATATTAACGTTTGGAGAATTGGGGCGCCTTGCGGGCCTTTTTGAGACCATACTTGCGGCGTTCCTTTTCCCGTGGGTCGCGAGTCAGGAAGCCGGCCTTTTTCAGCGCTGGACGGAAATCGGCATCTACTTTGAGCAAAGCGCGGGCAATGCCATGACGGACTGCGCCAGCTTGGCCGCTGGGGCCGCCCCCATTTACCCGGGCGATAACGTCATATTTGCCAAGGGTGTCAGTCAGGTGGAGGGGTTGTTTTACGATCAGTTCAAGGGTCTTGCGCCCAAAATAATCATTGAGATTACGGCCGTTAATTATGATTTTGCCTTCGCCGGGGATCAGCCGGACGCGGGCAACAGCGGTTTTTCTGCGGCCGGTGCCGTAGTATTGAACCAGTGCCATCTCCTGTTCCTCCTTTCCGGTGCCTATCTCACGTTGATTTCAAGCTTTTCCGGTTGTTGCGCTGCATGGGGGTGCTCAGGGCCGCGATATACCTTGAGCTTGCGATACATTTGCCGGCCTAGACGGTTCTTGGGCAGCATGCCTTTGACCGCGAGTTCAATAACCCGTTCGGGCCTTTCCGCCAGCATCTTCCCGGCAGGCGTAAAGGTCGTGCCGCCAGGATAACCGGAATGACGGAAGTAGGTTTTTTGCGTGAGCTTTTTACCGGTCAGTACCACTTTGTCCGCATTAACGACGATGACATGATCACCGGTATCCACATGCGGAGTATAGATAGGTTTATGTTTGCCGCGAAGGATTTTCGCCACTTCAGCGGCCAGTCTGCCAAGGGTCTTACCTTCTGCATCAATGACATACATTTGCGCTGCACATCGGCTGGTTTAGCCATGTATGTTGTTTTCATGCGCGTCCCTCCTTGCCTAAAAACTACAAGACGTGATTTTTATCCGATGAGTTCCGGGGCTAAGGAATCATGGCAAAAATCTCATAAGCATATTTTAATAAAAGGGCTTGTCAATGTCAAGGACTTCGCCTTGTCTGCCGCCGCTTTTCAGTAAAAAATTTCTTTGAGATAAAGGCCCTGCGGCGGCGCGGTAATGCCCGCCCGGGTACGGTCACGCCCGGCCAAAATGCGGGTAAAACCGTCCCTGGTCAGCCGTCCCAGGCCCACATCCACCAACGTGCCGACCAAGTTGCGCACCATATGATACAAAAAACCGTTGCCCCAAAAGCGAAATTCAAGCATGTCGCCTTCACGAGTGCAGCCAGCCTCGTATATGGTTCGTACCGGGCTGACCGGCGGACCGCCGGCGGCCCGAAAAGCGGAAAAGTCATGGGTGCCCACCACAGTTTGGACGGCAGTGTCCATCGCTGCCTCATCCAAGGGCTGCGTCACATGCCAGGCGTAATTGCGCCGAAATGGGTCGGCTACGGCAGCGTTGTAGATGCGGTACAGGTAAATTTTGCTCCGGGCCGAAAACCGGGCGTGAAAATCGGCGCTCACTTCTTCGGCCTTGACGACCACAATGTCGGGCGGCAATACACTTTTGGCGGCCCGGACGATATTGGCCGCCGGTATGGTCCCGGATGTGGCGAAACCGACAACTTGACCGTAGGCATGCACACCGGCGTCGGTGCGGGCCGCCCCCGTTACTTTCAGCGGGTGACCGAAAATGGTTGCCAGCCGTTCTTCCAATACTTGCTGCACCGTGATTGCATTGGCCTGTCGCTGAAATCCGTGATAGGCTGTTCCGTCATAGGCAACCGTCAGTTTTAGATAGCGCTGCTCAGCCATATCGTTCATCGTTCCCTCCTAGTAGTAACGCAGCACGACTAAAATACCAAGCAGCGCCGCCACCGACACAAGGGCGATATAATCACGACCCGCCAGGCGCAGCTCCTTCATGCGCGTCCGGTGCTGACCGCCCCGATAGCACCGCGCTTCCATTGCTGTCGCTAGTTCGTCAGCCCGCCGGAAAGCGCTGATGAAAAGCGGCACTAAGAGCGGCACCATATTTTGCGCCCGCCGGAGGATATTACCGGAAGCAAAATCGGCCCCCCGCGCCATCTGGGCCTTCATAATCCGGTCCGTCTCTTCCAGCAGCGTTGGAATGAAGCGAAGCGCTATCGTCATCATCATTGCCAGTTCATGGGCCGGCAGGCCAAAGCGCTTGAAGGGAGCAAGCAGCCGTTCAATACCGTCCGTCAAGGCGATGGGTGATGTCGTGAAAGTGAGCAGTGAGGAAACGGCAATAAGAAATACCAGCCGCGCCGTCATTAGTAGTCCTTGCCGCAGGCCTTCCTTAGTTGCCGTTAGCGGGCCGATTTGATAAATAACATTGCCCGGCGTCGTAAAAATATGAATACCCAGAGTTAAGACAATAATAATCCACAGTGGTTTAAGCGACTTAAGCACCAGCCGGACAGGCACACCGGACACGACAATCAGCGCAGCCGTCCACAGCGCAAGGATGCTATAAGCAAGATAGCTTTCGGCAAAAAAAATAGCGGTAATAAATAACAGCGTGCCGATAAGCTTTGTGCGGGGATCGAGGCGATGCAGCAGCGACCGGCCCGGAAAATATTGACCGATAGTTATATCGTTCAACATGGTTTTTTCTCCCTCCAGGCTGCAATAATGGCCCGCGCCGCCGCTTGGGGAGTAAGCGCCGTATCGTCCACAGGCAGGCCACGCTGCCGTAGCGCCAAAAGCAGCGCCGTCACCGGCGGTACGTCGACACCGGCGGCCCGTAGTATTTCCCGTCCCTCCCGAAATAGGTCAAGGGGCGGCCCGTCCAGTACTACCTTGCCATGATCCATTACCAGGAGCCGGCCCGCCATGCGTGCCACGTCCTCCATATTGTGGGAAACGAGGATGACGGTTATCCCCGTCGCCCGGTGCAGCTCGACGATGCGCCCAAAAATGTCGTCCCGGCCCCGTGGATCCAGCCCGGCCGACGGTTCGTCAAGGATGAGAAATTCGGGCTGGAGGGCAATGACGCCAGCGATTGCGACTCGCCGCATTTGGCCGCCGCTCAGGCGGAAGGGCGAACGGCTCGCATAAGTTTCATAATCCAGGCCGACGAAGGCCAAAGCACGCCGCACCCGCTGCTCTACTTCCTCCTCAGCCAGCCCCAGGTTGCGCGGCCCGAAGGCAATATCGTCGTAAATTGTTTCTTCGAACAGTTGATGTTCCGGGTACTGAAAAACCAAACCTACCTTGCGCCGCGCTTGTCGGGCCGCGTCCGTTTTGGCATGCAAACTCACGCCGTCAAGCGCCACTTCCCCCTGCGTAGGCGCCAATAGGCCGCTGAGATGTTGCACCAGGGTAGACTTGCCAGAGCCGGTATGGCCAATGATACCAACAAACTCCCCCCGGTTAATTTCCAGGGAAATATTTTTAAGCGCCGTTTGCTCATAAGGGGTGCCTGCCATATACGTATAGGTGACATTCTTTAATGTCAACGACATAATGCCACCGCCAATTCGTCATCAGTAATAACCTGCTCCGGCACGGACACGCCGCTGCGGCGGAGATAATGGGCTACTTCGGCTGCTACCGGCACGTCAAGGCCGATGGCCTTCAGCCGCTCAACCTGGCTGAAAATCGCCCGCGGCGGACCTTCCATGACAATTCGGCCCCGCTCCATCACTACTACGCGGTCAGCCGTTACCGCTTCTTCCATGAAGTGAGTAATGTAGACGACAGTGATCCCTTCTTCTTTATTCAGCCGGCGCACCGTCGCCAATACCTCCTGCCGCCCCTGCGGGTCAAGCATAGCGGTAGGTTCGTCAAGTACCAGGCAGCGCGGCCGCATGGCCAGAACCCCGGCAATGGCGATCCGCTGCTTTTGCCCACCAGAGAGGAGATGGGGCGCGTGATAACGGTATTCCTCCATCCCTACCGCTGCTAGGGCCTCTGCTACCCGGCGGGCAATTTCCGGCGGTGCAACACCGAGGTTTTCCGGTCCGAATGCCACGTCTTCCTCGACAATGGCGGCCACAATCTGATTATCAGGGTTTTGAAAGACCATCCCCACTGTTTGCCGGATGTCCCAGAGATGTTCACTCATCTTTGTATCCATGCCGGCAACCAGGCAGCGTCCGCTGGTCGGCAAGAGTAGCGCGTTAAAATGTTTGGCGAGGGTGGATTTGCCCGAGCCATTGGCGCCAATGACGGCAACAAACTCGCCGTGCCGGACGGTTAGATTAATGCTATCCAGGGCGCGCACTTCGCCCTCGTCCGCATCTGTATACACATGGCTAAGGTTTTCAGCGTAAATGATGTGCTCCATAACACTCCCCCTGTGCGGTGGAGCAGACAATCACAACATAAGGGCGACCAAGCGGCCGCCCCTAGCGCGTTGTGCTGCAAAATCAGGCTATGGATTTATACTAACTCAATAATGGCCATCGGCGCGGCATCGCCTTTGCGCGGCCCCAGTTTGAGGACGCGAGTGTAGCCACCTTGACGGTCGGCATATTTGGGCGCAATAGTGTCAAAGAGTTTTTTCACCACATCTTCGTCCAAGAGAAATGCGAGAACTTGACGGCGGGCGTGCAAGTCGCCCCGCTTGGCCAAGGTGATGAGTTCATCAGCAAGGCCGCTGATTTCCTTAGCCTTTGCTTCTGTCGTTTCAATACGACCATGGGCAAAGAAGGAAGTCAGGATGCTGCGCAGTAGCGCACGGCGGGCGCTTGTATCACGTCCCAACTTTCTATAGGCCATGTTCTTCCCTCCTTTTTATTCTTCCGGTTCAGCCAGCGACAATCCGAGTTCTTCCAGCTTCTTCTTTACTTCTTCCAGCGATTTGCGGCCAAGGTTGCGGACTTTCATCATCTCTTCTTCCGTCTTTTGCGTGAGCTCTGCTACCGTGTTTATGCCAGCCCGCTTCAAACAATTGTAAGAGCGGACCGAGAGATCGAGATCCTCGATGGTCATTTCCATTGTCTTGGGTCCGGTCTCTTCCGGCGTTTCGGCAAACGGGCCGTCGCCCGCCTCATCTTCCGCCGGCGTACCGGTAATGTTTTGGAATAACTTCAGATGCGCCACCAAGATGCCAGCAGCTTTGCTTACCGCTTCTTCCGGCCGCATGCTGCCGTCGGTCCATACTTCCAGCGTCAGCTTATCGTAATCGGTGACGTTACCGACCCGGGTATCGGTCACGGTGTAGTTCACCCGCAGGACAGGTGAGAAAATAGAATCGACCGGGATGACGCCAATAACATGGTCCGGCTTTTTATTCTTATCGGCCGGTACATAACCGCGACCGCGCTCTACCGTGATTTCCATTTTCAGCGAACCACTGGCATCGAGGGTCGCGATGTGCAGCTCGGGGTTTAAAATTTCAACATCAGCGTCGGTAATGATATCACCGGCCTTAACGTCGCGCTCACCCTGAGCCTCAATCCGCAAAACCTTGGGTTCATCGCTGTGCATTTTCAGGCACAGCTCTTTCAGGTTGAGAATAATGTCGGTAACGTCTTCCCGAACACCGGGAATTGTGGAAAACTCGTGAAGCACACCGTCGATCTTGACCGAAGTAACAGCCGCCCCGGGCAGCGATGAAAGGAGTACCCGGCGCAGACTGTTGCCTAGCGTAATGCCAAAGCCCCGCTCCAGCGGTTCCCAGACAATTTTGCCATACCGGTTATCTTCACTAATTTCCACAATCTCGATCTTCGGTTTTTCGATTTCGATCATCCGGGAAAAACCCTCCTCTTTGCGCAAACTATCGGTAGTTACGCTATTCCCACGATATGAGGGTGATGGTTAAGCTGCCTGCTTGCCAACATCTGTGGCGTTATCTGGAGTACAACTCGACGATAAGATGCTCTTGGATGGGCACATCGATTTCCTCGCGGGTGGGGTAGCGTACCACTTTACCGCTCATGTCATTGGCCGAAAGTTCGAGCCAGGCCGGAACGGTTTTGTGGGCCAGCCCTTCGGCGATTTCTTTGAATAAGGGGGAGTCTTTGCTGGACTCACGCACTTGGATAACGTCGCCCACTTTAACTTGGAACGACGGAATATCCACCCGGCGACCGTTCACGGTGAAATGGCCGTGACGCACTAATTGTCTGGCTTGGGTACGGTTAGCCGCCAGACCAAGACGATAGACTACATTGTCCAGGCGTCTTTCCAGCATAATTAGCAGGTTTTCGCCAGTAATACCTTTTTGCCGGTCAGCCTTCTCGAAATAATTGCGGAATTGTCCTTCCAAAATGCCATAAATCCGACGGGCCTTTTGTTTTTCCCGAAGCTGGAGGCCGTACTCAGAAAGTTTCTTACGGGCTTGGCCGTGCTGACCAGGCGCATAACCCCGACGGGAGAAGGGGCATTTATCACTGTAACACTTGTCGCCTTTGAGGTACAGTTTCAAACCTTCGCGGCGGCATTGTCTGCAAACAGGTCCTGTATAACGAGCCATTCTTGTTCAACACCTCCCAAAATCTTATACTCTTCTCCGCTTGGGCGGACGGCAGCCATTGTGAGGAATGGGAGTCACATCCTTAATCAGGTTGACTTCCAGCCCGGCGGCCTGCAGCGAACGGATGGCAGCTTCGCGACCAGCGCCCGGTCCTTTTACATAAACCTCAACTTGTTTCATGCCATGCTCCATAGCGGCTTTGGCCGCTTGCTCAGCAGCCATTTGGGCAGCAAAAGGCGTGCTCTTGCGTGAGCCCTTAAAGCCAAGGGCGCCGGCGCTGGCCCAGGAAACGGCGTTCCCTTTGCTGTCGGTAATCGTAACGATTGTATTATTAAACGTCGAGCGGATATGCGCTACGCCATGCTCTATATTCTTACGCTCTTTTCTTTTAGGTCTGGCAACTTTTTTGTTAGCCAAGCTTTATCCCTCCCTTACTACTTCTTCTTGCCGGCAACGGTGCGCTTCGGACCTTTGCGGGTACGCGCATTGGTTTTGGTACGCTGGCCACGGACGGGCAGGCCGGCGCGATGCCGTTTACCCCGGTAGCAGCCAATCTCAATGAGACGCTTAATATTAAGCTGCTCTTCGCGGCGGAGGTCGCCTTCGACTTTATAATTCTTGTCGATAGTCTCACGGAGTTTGGAAATTTCCTCTTCTGTCAAGTCACGCACACGGGTATCGGGATTAATTTTGGTGGCAGCCAAAATCTCCCGGGAAAGCGTAAGACCGATGCCATAAATGTATGTCAAAGCAATCTCGATGCGTTTGTCACGCGGTAAGTCTACCCCGGCAATACGAGCCATAGTTTATAGTCCACCCCCTTAGCCTTGCTTTTGTTTATGTTTGGGATTTTCGCAAATTACCATGACATGGCCTTTGCGTTTAATGACTTTGCATTTTTCACAGATGGGCTTGACCGACGGTCTGACTTTCATAATTAAACCTCCTTTTTGCGTCTGGCGCCCGTAAAATGACCTTATTTGAACCGATAGGTGATGCGGCCCCGTTTCAAGTCGTAAGGCGTAAGCTCAACCGTCACTCTGTCTCCGGGAAGGATCCGGATAAAATTCATCCGGATTTTGCCGGAAACATGCGCCAAAACAACATGCCCATTTTCCAATTGCACCTGAAACATCGCATTAGGCAGAGCTTCAATAACCGTACCTTCTACTTCTATAACGTCTTGCTTGGACATGACATCTCCCTCCTCGTCCGCTCTCACTGTTTATCCGGTGAACCTATGGTGGCGAGGGCTTGCCGCAAATCTTCATCGGTGACTTTGGCCCCGCTCGCAAATTTGTCGGCAAGATGAGTGACAACAGGCTGCACGCGCTTGACGTGCCGGACATTCTTCTTCTTGGGATTGGCGATACGGCGGCCCCGGCCGTCTGCCAACAGTAGGAAGTTAGGCGGGACAATCCCGACGACTACATAAACATGGCCCGCATCACGTCCGGACGTAGACGCAACGATTTGGCCGAGAATTGTACCTGCAGCTGTCATCAGGCCATTGTCCCCCTTACAGTTTTGTCAAAATTTCCGGTCCATCCGGCAGGATAGCAACGGTATGTTCAAAATGCGCCGACGGTTTTCTGTCAAGCGTGACAACCGTCCAGCCGTCATCCAAGGCTTTCACCTCATGCGTCCCCATGTTGACCATCGGTTCGATTGCCAGCGTCATGCCTGCTTTTAGACGCGGGCCGCGGCCAGGAGGGCCGTAGTTAGGTATTTGCGGGTCTTCATGCATGTTCCTGCCGATGCCATGGCCGACATAGTCGCGCACAACACCGTAGCCGTGCGCTTCGGCATGTTTCTGAATGGCATGGGAGATATCGCTTAGACGGTTACCCGCCACAGCCTGCTCAATGCCTTTATATAACGCTTCCTCGGTCACGTCCAGAAGTTTTTGCACTTCGGCATCAACTTCCCCCACCGGTACGGTAATGGCAGCATCGCCGTAATATCCATTAATTACCGCTCCGATGTCAATACTAACATTATCCCCATTTTTAAGTTTTCTTAATCCCGGTATGCCGTGCACCACCTCTTCGTTCACGGAAGTGCAGATATTACCGGGAAAGCCGTGGTACCCCTTGAAAGCAGGGGTAGCCCCACAGCCTTTAATATATTCTTCGGCGATTCGGTCCAGTTCGAGTGTCGTTACGTCCGGTTTAACCGCCTTCTTGACTTCTGCCAGCGTCTTGGCCACGACTTTGCCAGCATCGCGCAGATAGTTAAGTTCCCGGTCGGACTTAAGAATAATCATACCTGCTCGCCCCGCAGGCTGGCTACGATATCGGCAAAAACTTTGTCAATGTCCTGCTGACCGTCGATTTCGGTATAAAGCCCTTTATCCTGGTAATACTCAATCAACGGCTGCGTTTGGGCGCTGTACACGGCTAACCGCTTGGTTACCGTTTGTTCTTGGTCATCGGCGCGTTGATACAGCTCGCCGCCGCACTTATCACAGATTCCCGCCTGGGCCGGCGGGTTGAAATGAATATGATAGGTGGCGCCGCAGCTGCGGCAGATGCGCCGTCCCGTCATCCGCCTAACTAATTCCTCAGCTGGCACACTGATGTTTATAACCCGGTCGAGCCGGATGCCCAGTTCGCAGAGGGTGCGGTCCAAGGCATCAGCCTGGTCGAGGGTGCGGGGAAAACCGTCGAGAATGAAGCCGCGCTCACAGTCGGGTTTGGTCAGCCGTTCTTTGACAATGCCGATGGTTACGCTGTCAGGGACCAACTGTCCGGCATCCATATACTCTTTCGCCTGTTTGCCGAGCGGCGTGCCTTCTTTCACCGCCGCCCGGAACATATCCCCGGTGGAAATATGGGGAATGTTAAACGCTTCGACAAGCTTGACCGCTTGCGTACCTTTGCCCGCACCAGGCGGGCCCATAAGCAAAATATGCAATCTGGCCAACCTCCTACTTCATGAAACCTTGATAGTGCCGCATCAACACCAGGGCTTCAATTTGTTTCATCGTGTCCAGCGCGACGCCAACCACAATCAGGAGGGCGGTGCCGCCGAAATACACGCCTTGAATGTTGGTGGCCCAGACCACGAAGTTGGGCAGGATGGCAATAATGGCAAGGAAGATGGCGCCGGCAAGGGTAATACGGGTCATAATGCGGTCCAGATAATCAGCAGTCGGTTTGCCCGGTCGCAGTCCCGGAATAAAACCACCGTATTTTTTCATATTCTCTGCCATATCCGAGATGTTCATGGTAACCGCAGTATAGAAGTAAGTGAAAAAGATAATCAACAGCGCGTACAGAGTAGTTTGCAGCGGCGTGCCCCACGCAAACCAACCAGCCACCGTTTTCACCCAATCTACATTTATAAACTGGGCGATCGTTACCGGGAACATGAGCACGGATGACGCAAAGATTATCGGAATAACCCCCGCCTGATTAACCCTCAGCGGGATGTGGGTGCGGTGACCGCCATACATCCTGTTGCCGACCACACGCTTGGCATACTGCACGGGAATTTTGCGCTGACCTTGCGAAATGGCGATTACGAACACGACCATTGTCACCGCGATAATCGCAAACAACGCAACGTTAAAAATCGTAATGGTCCCAGCTTTGAGGTACTGGTAAATGACAAACAGCCCGTTCGGCAGGCGGGAAACAATACCGGCAAAAATAATGAGGGAAATGCCATTACCAATGCCTTTGTCGGTAATTTGCTCGCCCAGCCACATCAGGAAGGTTGTTCCTGCCGTCAGAGTCAGGGCAATTAAAAGGATGGAGGCGATACCCGGATTAATAATCGCCACCTTTAAGCCGTAAGCCATGCCGAGGGCCTGGATAAAGCCCAGCAGCACCGTACCATACCGGGTAACCTGGGTGATCTTTTTCCGTCCTTCTTCGCCTTCTTTCGCCCATTGCTCAAACTTGGGCACTACGACCGTCAACAGTTGCATGATAATTGACGCGTTAATATAAGGCGTGATACTCATAGCGAATACGGAAAACTTGCTCAGTGCACCGCCAGAGAATAAGTCCAGGAACCCAAAAAGGTTGCCTGTGGTGAACAGCTGTTCGATAACGGCAGGATTGACACCAGGAACGGGAATGTGCGTGCCGGCCCGGAAAACGAGAAACATCGCCAGAGTAAACAGCACCTTCTGCCTTAGTTCCGTAATCTTGAGTACATTGGACAGGGCCGACAGCACCTAGATCACCTCAACTTTTCCGCCAGCGGCTTCGATTTTTTGCACCGCAGACTTGGTGAAGCCATGAGCCTTTACGGTGAGGGACTTCTCTAGTTCGCCATTGCCAAGAATGCGGACACCATCACGAACATTTTTCAAAATGCCTGCTTCGACAAGAGCGACCGGGTCCACTACTGCGCCGTTTTCAAAGCGGTTAAGTTGATTGACATTGACTTCTGCGTATTCTTTAGCAAATTTATTGTGGAAACCGCGCTTCGGCAACCGGCGGTAAATGGGCATTTGGCCGCCTTCGAAACCGGGACGAACACCGCCGCCGGCGCGGGCTTTCTGACCTTTATGGCCTCTGCCGGCAGTTTTACCGAGGCCCGACCCCAGACCACGGCCGACACGGGTGCGTTTATGCTTAGAGCCAGGCGCAGGAGACAGTTCGTGTAATTTCATAGTTCGCACCTCCTTAATCTATTCTTGTACTTCTTCAACCGTAACAAGATGCGCGACTTTGCGGATCATGCCCCGAATAACAGGAGTATCGTCTTGAATGACCGAGCTGTTGGTCTTCCGTAATCCCAGGGCCCGCACGGTAGCGCGCTGGTCTTCAGGCCTGCCAATCAGGCTGCGGGTGAGTGTAATTTTGAGTTTTGCCATGACCTAATCCTCCTTAGCCCAAAAGTTCCTGGACGGTTTTTCCGCGGAGCGCCGCCACGTCTTCCGCCCGCTTGAGCTGCTTCAGGCCCTCGATCGTGGCCCGCACCATATTGTTGGCGTTAGATGAACCTAAGGACTTGGTCAGGATGTCATGAATACCGGCCAGTTCAAGAACGGCGCGGACAGGACCGCCGGCGATAACGCCAGTACCCTCGGAGGCGGGTTTGAGAAGGACTTTGCCTGCTCCGAATTCGCCGATAACTTCATGGGGAATGGTGGTGCCAACAATCGGCACTTTAATCAGGTTTTTCTTGGCGTCTTCCACACCTTTGCGAATAGCTTCAGGCACTTCGGCGGCTTTACCCAGGCCGGCGCCGACATAACCGTTGCCGTCGCCAACTACGACAAGCGCACTGAAGGAGAAACGCCGACCACCCTTTACCACCTTGGCAACACGGTTTATAAATACGACTTTCTCTTTGAGATCAAGATTGGAGTAGTCAATTCTGGCCATTGTTTTCCCTCCTTTGCTTAAAACTCAAGGCCTGCTTCGCGCGCCGCTTCGGCAAGAGCCGCGACCCGGCCGTGATAGACATAGCCGCCGCGGTCAAACACCACTTGCTTAATGCCTTTTTCCAGCGCCCGTTTGGCAATGGCGGCACCGACAACTTTCGCTGCTTCGATGTTGCCGCCGTATTTTACTTGCTCACGGATTTCTTTATCCATCGTGCTGGCGGAAACCAACGTCGTACCGGTCTGGTCGTTGATAATCTGGGCATAGATGTGGTTAAGGCTGCGAAATACGTTCAGACGCGGTCTGGCGGCGGTGCCGACGATTTTTTTCCGTAGTCTGAGGTGACGCTTTTTACGCAGCACGTTCCTGCTTTCTTTACGCAGCAAGGTTGTCACTCCTTTCGCTTAAAGTGTTACTTCTTGCCTTTACCGCCGGCTTTACCCATTTTGCGGCGGATAACTTCCCCTTCGTATTTGATGCCCTTGCCTTTATACGGTTCAGGTTCACGATATGAACGGATTTTCGCGGCAAGCGCGCCGACAGCTTCTTTGTCAATGCCGGAAACAACAATTTTGTTCGGAGCCGGTACATCAATCGTGATACCAGCCGGCGGCACTACTTCTACCGGATGGGAGAAACCAAGGGTAAGGCTAAGTTTATTGCCTGCTTTGGCCGCACGATAACCGACACCGGCAATTTCGAGCGTTTTGGAAAAGCCCTTGCTTACGCCCATAACCATGTTGGCAATCAGCGTCCGGGTCAGTCCGTGCAGGGCTTTGTGCTCTTTTTCGTCGGAAGGCCGTTTAACAACAACCTTGCCGTCAGCCACTTCCACCATCATATCCTTGTGTACGACGCGGCTTAGTTCGCCTTTAGGGCCCTTAACCGACACGACGTTGCCGTCCACTTTCACAGTAACGCCTTCGGGAATGGCGATCGGCATTCTACCAATTCTGGACATATTTGCACCTCCTAGTTGACCAGTGTTACCAGACGTAAGCGATAACTTCGCCGCCCAGTCCTTGATGACGGGCTTGCTTATCGGTCATAATGCCTTTGGATGTAGAAATGATGGCGATTCCCAGGCCACCCAACACGCGGGGCAGCTGGTCTTTTTTCGCGTAGACCCTAAGTCCCGGCTTGGAAATACGTTTAATCCCGGTGATAACTTTTTCCCGGTTAGCGCCGTACTTTAGGCTAACCCGCAAAATACCCTGCTTGCCATCGTCAATTACTTCATAGTCCTTGATAAAGCCTTCTTCCTTGAGAATACGGGCGATGGCCTCCTTGATCTTGGAAGCCGGAATATCAACTTTATCATGATAAACCGAGCTGGCATTGCGGATGCGGGTCAGCATGTCAGCGATCGGATCGGTCATTACCATACGACAAAACCTCCTTCCAGTCAAATTACTACCAGCTTGCCTTGGTTACCCCTGGAATGGCACCCTTGTAGCTAAGCTCTCTGAAGCAAATACGGCACATTTGGAACTTGCGCATATAACCACGCGGACGGCCACAAATTTTGCAGCGGTTGTATTTGCGCACTTTAAATTTCGGTTCACGCTTCCACTTTTCAATTAACGCCTTTTTGGCCACAGGTGTCCCTCCTTCTTATGCGCTGAACGGCATGCCCATCAGCCGCAAGAGTTCGCGGGCTTCTTCGTCCGTCTTGGCGGTAGTTACGACAACAATGTCCATGCCGCGGATTTTTTCAACTTTATCATAATCGATTTCCGGGAAAATGAGCTGTTCTCTAATACCCAGGGTATAGTTGCCACGGCCATCAAAAGCGCGGGGACTTACGCCGCGAAAGTCACGCACACGGGGCAGCGCCACGTTGAAGAGCTTGTCAAGAAACTCATACATGCGGTCGCCGCGCAGAGTAACTTTCGCGCCAATGGCCATACCTTGACGAATTTTGAAAGCGGCGATGGATTTTTTGGCTCTGGTAATTACCGGGCGCTGGCCGGCAATAGTCATCAGATCATTTACCGCGGCGTCCAAGGCTTTGGGGTTGCCAACGGCATCACCTACGCCCATGTTGATAACCACTTTTTCGATTTTCGGAATTTCCATGACGTTCTTGTAGCCGAACTTCTCCATGAGCTGTTTGGCTACTTCGTTATAATATTTATCTTTCAGTCTCGGCACGTGCAGTTACCTCCTTTCGGCGGGAATTACTTGTCTTTGTCGATAATTTCACCGCATTTTTTGCAAGTCCGGGCCATAGCCCCGCTCGCCAAAGCCGTCTTTTTAATCCGAGTGGGTTTATCACACGCGGGGCAGACAAGCATTACTTTGGAAGCATGCAGCGGCGCTTCTTTCACCAGAATACCGCCTTGGGGCATCTTCTGGCTAGGCTTGGTGTGCCGCTTGACCTTGTTAACGCCTTCCACGACTACCTTGCCTTTTTTCGGCAGTGCTTCTATAACTTTACCTTTTTTGCCCTTGTCCTTACCGGACAGAACAATTACGGTGTCGCCTTTCTTAACATGCAGCTTCGGTTGCATCCTTTCGGCCACCTCCTTAAACCTAGATTACTTCCGGGGCCAGCGAGATAATTTTCATAAAGTCCTTATCACGCAGTTCTCTCGCTACCGGTCCAAAGATACGGGTGCCTCGCGGGCTCTTATCTTCTTTAATAATAACTGCGGCGTTATCGTCAAAGCGGATATAGGAACCGTCCGGACGGCGCAGGCCTTTGGTGGAACGAACAACTACGGCCTTGACAACGTCGCCCTTTTTCACTACACCGCCGGGCGTAGCATCCTTGACGGAAGCGACGATAATATCACCAATGTTGGCATATTTGCGGTACGAACCGCCTAATACCCGGATGCACATGATTTGTTTGGCACCGGAATTGTCAGCGACATTCAGCATTGTTTGCTGCTGGATCATCCTTATCCCTCCTTCTCGGAATACGTGAGGCGAGAATGTTGGCGGCAATTATTTGGCCCGTTCGAGAATTTCAACTACTCTCCAGCGTTTTTCTTTGGAAAGCGGACGGGTTTCCATAATTTTGACGATGTCGCCTTCGCGACATTCGTTATTTTCATCATGGGCCTTAAACTTCGAGGTCTTTTTCACGGCTTTGTTGTACAGCGGGTGCTGCTCCAGCCGTTCAACGGCAACCACAACTGTTTTATCCATTTTATCGCTGACCACTTTGCCGATACGGGTCTTGCGCTCGTTGCGTTCGGTCACGCTGTTAGCCTCCTTCCTTCAATGAATCGGCGTTAGGCCTCTTTAGCCTTGAGTTCGCGTTCGCGCTGAATGGTTTTGATGCGGGCGATGGTTTTCTTTACTTCCCGGATGCGCATCGGGTTTTCCAGCTGGCCGGTAGCGAGCTGGAACCGCAGGTTAAAAAGCTCATCCTTCAGGCTGCTCAGTTTTTGGTCGAGCTCGGCCGAGCTCATTTCACGGATGTCTTTAGCCTTCATCTACTTCACCACCCACTTCCTGCTGAACTTCCGGAGCGTCCTCCCGCTTGACAAACTTGGTTTTAATCGGCAATTTGTGCGCAGCAAGACGCATGGCTTCTTTAGCGACTTCTTCGGTCACGCCGTCCATCTCGAACATGACGCGACCGGGTTTTACGACCGCTACCCAGTATTCAGGCGAACCTTTACCGCTACCCATCCGGGTTTCAGCGGGCTTGGCGGTAATGGGTTTGTCAGGGAAAATTTTAATCCAAACTTTGCCGCCCCGTTTGATGTAACGGGTCATCGCGATACGAGCGGCTTCGATTTGGCGGTTGGTAATCCAGGCCGGTTCCAGCGCCACCAGGCCATACTGTCCATGGGTAACCTTATTGCCTTTATTGGCTTTGCCGGTCATGCGGCCACGGAATTGCTTACGATGCTTTACACGCTTCGGAATTAGCATTATTTATCGCTCCCTTCCGTTACGGCAGCGGGCTTCTTCGCCTCCGGCAACACCTCACCTTTGTAAATCCACACTTTAACACCAATGCGGCCATAGGTGGTGTGTGCCTCAGCCGTTCCATAGTCAATGTCGGCGCGCAGGGTATGCAGAGGGATGCTGCCTTCACGGTATTGCTCCGTGCGGGCAATCTCGGCGCCGCCCAGGCGGCCGCTAACCATGACTTTGATACCCTTAGCGCCCATGCGCATGGTGCGGGTTACCGCCTGCTTCATCGCCCGGCGGAACGCAATGCGCCGCTCGAGCTGGGCGGCAATGTTTTCCGCTACCAAAGTGGCATCCAACTCCGGCTGCTTTATTTCCGCAATGTTGATATCGATATTACGGCCCACAAGTTTGCGCAGCTCTTGCTTCAGTTCTTCGATGCCGGCGCCACCACGGCCAATAACCATACCGGGCTTGGCAGTGTGGATGGTGGCTTTTACCCGGTTAGCAGCCCGCTCTATTTCAATACGGGATACGCCCGCCGTGTACAATTTTTCTTTTATGAAATCACGGATTTTAATATCTTCATGCAGCAGTTTTGCATAATCTTTGTCAGCATACCCATTTAGCATCCCAGGTCTTGATAATACCGATCCGCAGACCATGGGGATTAACTTTTTGACCCACTAGTTTTCCCTCCTTTGCCTCTTATCTCTCTTTCACAACAACCGTCACATGGCTGGTGCGCTTCAGGATTTTGAAAGCCTGTCCGCGGGAGCGGGGATGGATGCGCTTCAGCGTCGGCCCTTGGTCGACATAGGCTTCCGCAACGTACAGGTTGTCGGCATTCATATCAAAGTTGTGCTCGGCATTGGCCACTGCCGATTTGAGCACTTTGGCGACCACTTCGGATGCGACTTTCGGGGTATGTTTCAAAATCGCAAAAGCTTCGCCTACGTTTTTGCCGCGGATCAGGTCGATGACAATGCGAACCTTGCGCGGCGCAATGCGGATATATTTGGCTACTGCCCTGGCTTCCATGGTGTTACCCCCTCTCGAGACTATTTCAATGATGTGGAGCGCTCGACCTTGCCGCCGGCATGACCCTTAAAAGTGCGGGTTGGTGCGAATTCGCCCAATTTGTGGCCGACCATATCTTCAGTAATATATACCGGCACATGCTTGCGTCCGTCGTGAACGGCAATGGTGTGGCCAACAAAGCTGGGAAGAATGGTGGAAGCACGCGACCAGGTTTTAATTACTTTTTTCTCATTTTTTTCATTCATAGCCTTAATCTTTTTGAGCAGGCTTTCATGAACATACGGTCCTTTTTTAACCGATCTGGACACTTAGATTAGCCTCCCTTCGTAAGCCTACTTTCTTCTCTTGACAATCAAGCGGTCAGAAGCCTTCTTCTTCTTGCGGGTCTTAACACCCATAGCCGCTTTGCCCCAAGGCGTAACCGGGCGCTTGCGACCGACCGGCGAACGACCTTCGCCACCGCCATGGGGATGGTCGACAGGGTTCATCGCTACACCGCGGTTGGCAGGACGGATGCCCAGCCAACGGGAACGGCCGGCTTTACCGATCGTAATGTTTTCATGTTCCAGATTGCCCACTTGGCCTATGGTGGCCCGACAGTTGACATGCACTTTACGCAGTTCGCCGGACGGGAGACGCAAGAGGGCATAGTCGCCTTCCTTAGCCATAAGCTGTGCGGCAGCGCCAGCGGAGCGGACCAATTGGGCGCCTTTGCCGATTTTTAGCTCAACATTGTGGACCAGAGTACCAACAGGGATGTTTTTCAGCGGCAGCGCGTTGCCGGTTTTGATATCAGCGTCCGGGCCGCTCATGACGACATCGCCGACTTTAAGGCCGTTGGGAGCAATGATATAGCGTTTTTCGCCGTCCGCATAGTGCAGCAGCGCGATACGGGCCGAACGGTTGGGATCGTACTCAATGGTGGCGACTTTGGCGGGAATACCGTCTTTATTGCGCTTGAAGTCAATAATGCGGTACAGGCGCTTGTGGCCGCCGCCCTGATGTCTTACAGTAATACGGCCTTGCTGGTTGCGGCCGCCGTGTTTTTTCAGATGCTCAACAAGCGAACGCTCCGGTTTGTCGGTGGTAATTTCTTCAAAGCTGGCCACCGTCATGAAGCGCCGGCCGGGAGCATAAGGTTTAAAAGTTTTTACTGGCATGTGTTACCCTCCTTTACCCCAAATGTTGATTACACACCTTCAAAGAACTCAATGCGTTCACCGGGAGCCAGCTTGACGATCGCTTTTTTGTAATCCGGACGCTTGCCCTGGGTGCGGCCAAGACGCTTAACCTTGCCGCGCACGCGGATGGTATTCACATCAAGAACTTTTACTTTGAAGATTTGCTCAATGGCTTGGCGGATTTCAACCTTGTTTGCTTTAGGCGATACGATGAAAGTATATTTGTTATCCTGCATGAGACTGCTGGATTTTTCGGTAATAACCGGGCGGATAATAATGTCGCGCGGATTGGCAGCCATTACGCCAGCACCTCCTCTATTCTGGCGACAGCGCCTTTGGTTACGAGCACTTTGTCATGATACAGCAGATCATACACGTTGATGCCCGTGGACGCGATGGCTTTGACGCCAGGAATGTTGCGCGCCGACTTAATTACGTTCTCATCGGCTTCCGAAAGGATAATCAGGGCTTTGTCATCGGCAACCTTCAGGTTGTCGAGCATTTTCACCACATTTTTGGTCTTAGGCTCAGCAAAAGTAAAGTCTTCGAGCACGACCATTTCGCCGCTTTGCACTTTAGCGGAAAGGGCCGACTTGAGAGCCAAACGGCGGGCTTTCCGGGGCATGGAGATGGCATAGCTGCGGGGCTGAGGGCCAAAAACGGTGCCGCCGCCAACCCACAGCGGCGAGCGGATGCTGCCGGCGCGGGCGCGACCGGTGCCTTTCTGTCTCCAGGGTTTCTTACCGCCGCCACGCACCATACCTCTGGTCTTGGTGGCATGGGTACCTAAACGCTGATTCGCGAGCTGCATCACAACAGCCTGATGCAGTACCGCTTTGTTCACTTCGACGCCAAATACGCTGTCACTGAGCTCAATCTCACCGGTTTGCGCGCCGGTGATGTCATATACTGCTACTTTTGGCATAGAACGCATCCTCCTTTCCTTGCGGGCGCCGCGCGCCCATACACGGTTTTACTTTTTCGCCGGTTTTACGGTATTTTTAACCATTACCAGGCTGCCTTTTGCGCCGGGAATGGCACCCTTGATCAGCAGCAGGTTGCGGTCTTTGTCAACTCTGACGACAGTCAGGCGTTGTACGGTAACTCTATGACCACCCATCCGGCCGGGGAGTTTTTTGCCTTTGAATACTTTACCGCCGCCACCGCTCATCCGAGGACCCATGGAACCAGGTTCACGGTGCGATTTGGAGCCGTGCGCCATCGGTCCGCGTTTGAAATTGTGGCGCTTGATGCCGCCGGCGAAGCCTTTGCCTTTGCCGGTGCCGGTAACGTCAACCAGTTCACCGTCACTAAAGATGTCGACGCCGATTGTTTGGCCCACCTGGAACTCAGGCTCACTGGGCAGGCGGAGTTCGCGGATAAACCGGACAGGTTTCACACCAGCCTTGGCAAAGTGGCCTTTCATCGGCTTGGTTACTTTTTTATCTTTAACGGCGCCAAAACCAAGTTGCACCGCATTATAGCCGTCAGTTTCAACAGTTTTTCTTTGCACTAACACGTTGGGAGCAGCTTCCACCACCGTTACAGGCACTAAGTGGCCTTCGGCGGTAAAAATTTGCGTCATTCCGAGTTTTTTGCCCAAAATTGCTTTCGTCGTTGCAGCCATTCTGCCACACCTCCTCTTACAGCTTGATTTCGATATCCACGCCAGCCGGCAGGTCCAGGCGCATTAACGCGTCCACCGTCTTGGACGTCGGCTCGAGGATGTCGATGAGACGCTTGTGCGTCCGCATTTCAAACTGCTCACGGGAATCCTTGTTGACGTGA
Organism: Thermosinus carboxydivorans Nor1; assembly: GCF_000169155.1. Classification (NCBI taxonomy): domain Bacteria; kingdom Bacillati; phylum Bacillota; class Negativicutes; order Selenomonadales; family Sporomusaceae; genus Thermosinus; species Thermosinus carboxydivorans. The sequence continues at coordinate 17,244 of NZ_AAWL01000008.1, read as the reverse complement.
GGTGAACGCAAAATGGTAAAGATATTTTTTTCGGTAGGAAGGGGAATGGGACCAGAAACGATGGATCCGGTTCTTTTCGCCGTTTCGACGATGCGAGCCGCGCTTTGGTCAAGCGCTTTATGGTCGTAGGCTTTCAAACGGATACGGATTTTTTGCTGTTTAGCCATAAAAGTTTAAATCCTCCTTATCGCCCAGTTTCGTTGAACGGACATTTCTCCGCGGAAATTTCCCCGCCAAGCGCGGGCAACCTTCCGCGTCATCGCTTGGGGGATGGTACTCATCCCAGGGAATTATTGATGAAAAAGTGCTGTCGTTGATTATTTTGGGCGGGGACGGCGAACAATCGCCCCCCGCCAAATAACCTTAAGCTTCGATGGCAGTTACAACACCGGCGCCAACGGTACGGCCGCCTTCACGGATCGCGAAACGCAGCCCTTCCTCAATCGCAATCGGGGTGATGAGTTCAATCGTCATTTGGATATTGTCGCCAGGCATGCACATTTCGACGCCTTCCGGCAGTTTGACCACGCCGGTCACGTCAGTGGTGCGGAAATAGAACTGCGGACGGTAGCCGTTGAAGAACGGAGTGTGACGGCCGCCCTCTTCTTTGGACAGAACATACACCTCGGCCCGGAACTTGGTGTGCGGCTTGATGCTGCCGGGCTTCGCCAAAACCTGGCCGCGCTCGATTTCTTTGCGCTCAATGCCGCGCAGCAGGCAACCGATGTTGTCGCCAGCCACCGCTTGGTCGAGCAGCTTGCGGAACATTTCTACACCGGTTACGACGGTGGACTTGGGCTTTTCGTTCATACCGACGATTTCGACGGTGTCGCCTACTTTGACCGTACCGCGCTCCACACGGCCGGTGGCAACGGTACCGCGGCCGGTGATGGTGAACACGTCTTCGACCGGCATCAGGAAGGGCTTGTCGGTATCCCGCTGGGGCGTCGGAATGTACTCGTCCACGGCATCCATCAGTTCAAGAATTTTGCCGCACCAGGCGCATTCGCGCTTGCCGCAGCCGCACTCAAGGGCTTTGAGCGCCGAACCGCTGATAACCGGGATGTCGTCGCCGGGAAACTCATAGCTGGAGAGAAGTTCGCGCACTTCCATTTCGACCAGTTCCATCAGCTCGGCGTCGTCGACCATGTCGGCCTTGTTCAGGAATACCACCATGGCGGGAACGCCTACTTGACGGGACAGAAGGATATGTTCACGGGTTTGGGGCATCGGACCGTCTGCAGCGCTTACAACCAGGATGGCACCGTCCATCTGGGCAGCGCCGGTGATCATGTTTTTAACATAGTCGGCGTGGCCCGGGCAGTCAACGTGGGCATAGTGCCGCTTTTCGGTTTCGTACTCGACGTGGGCAGTGTTGATGGTAATGCCGCGCTCTCTTTCTTCCGGCGCCTTGTCGATTTGGTCATAAGCCATGAATTCGGCTTTACCCTGCTTGGACAAGATCAGGGTGATCGCGGCGGTCAGCGAAGTTTTGCCATGGTCAACGTGACCGATGGTGCCGATGTTGCAGTGGGGTTTCGTTCTTTCAAACTTTTTCTTGGCCATTTCTTTTTACCTCCTTAAGACTAGAAAGAATTAAGCGCCTTTAACTTTGGCAACAATCGCGTCTGCGATGTTTTTGGGAACTTCTTCGTAGTGGTCGAATTCCATTGAGTAGTTGCCCCGGCCCTGAGTCTTGGATCTGAGGTCAGTGGCATAACCAAACATTTCCGCCAGCGGTACAAATGCCCGGATAGCTTGAACACCGGCACGGGCTTCCATACCTTCGATGCGGCCCCGGCGCGAGTTGAGATCGCCGATAACGTCGCCCATATATTCTTCCGGCACGGTAACTTCGACCTTCATGTACGGCTCGAGGAGCACCGGGTCGGCTTTCTGTGCGCCAGCCTTGAAGCCCATCGAACCAGCAATCTTGAAGGCCATTTCCGAAGAGTCTACATCATGGTACGAACCATCATAGACGGTAACTTTGATGTCCACCATCGGATAACCGGCCAACACACCGTTTTCCATTGCTTCTTTGACGCCGCTCTCGATTGCTGGGATATATTCTTTCGGAATAACACCACCGACAATCTTGTTTTCGAAGATAAAACCTTTGCCAGGCTCAAGGGGCTCGATTTCCAGCCAGCAGTGGCCATACTGACCGCGGCCACCGGACTGACGGACGAACTTGCCTTCCGCCTTGACTGCCTTGCGGATGGTTTCACGGTAAGCAACCTGGGGTTTGCCAACGTTGCAATCGACCTTGAACTCGCGCAGCATGCGGTCGACGATGATTTCCAGGTGCAGCTCGCCCATACCTTGGATAATGGTCTGACCGGTTTCCTGGTCAGTATACATCCGGAAAGTCGGGTCTTCTTCCGCCAACCGCTGGAGAGCGATGGACATTTTCTCCTGGTCAGCCTTGGTTTTCGGTTCAACGGCTACCGAAATAACCGGCTCGGGGAAGACCATCGACTCGAGAATGATGGGGTTTTTCTCATCGCACAGCGTATCGCCGGTCGTGGTATCTTTAAGACCGACGGCAGCGGCGATGTCACCGGTGCAAACTTCGTCAATTTCTTCGCGGTGATTGGCATGCATCTGGAGGATGCGGCCAATCCGCTCTTTTTTGCCCTTAGTAGAGTTGTATACATACGAACCGGACGTCAGCTTACCGGAATAAACGCGGAAGAAAGTAAGCTTGCCCACATAGGGGTCGGCCATAATTTTGAAGGCCAACGCCGAAAAGGGCAGGTCATCTTTTGCCTCACGGTAGTCTTCCGCACCAGTATCGGGATTAATCCCGCGAATAGCCGGGATATCAGTCGGCGCCGGCAGGTAGTCGACAACGGCGTCGAGCAGCGGCTGTACACCCTTATTGCGGTAAGACGAACCGCACAGCACCGGCGTCATCTTGCACGCAATCGTCGCTTTGCGGATACCGGCTTTAATTTCCTCGACGGTGAGCTCTTCCCCTTCCAGGTATTTCATCATCAGCTCATCATCGCTCTCGGCCACGGCATCCAGCAGGTTCTGCCGGTACAGTTCAGCCTGCTCGCGCATGTCTTCCGGAATATCGGTAGCCTCACTGGTCTTGCCGAGGTCATCGGTGTAAACGATGGCCTTCATTTCAATCAGGTCAATAATACCTTTGAAGGTATCCTCAAAACCAATGGGCAGCTGGATAGGCACCGGATTGGCGCCCAACCGGGTTTTCATCATTTCTATAACCCGATAAAAATCGGCGCCGATTATGTCCATTTTGTTTACATAGGCAATACGAGGAACACCATATTTATCCGCCTGGCGCCATACCGTTTCGGACTGGGGCTCAACACCACCCTTGGCGCAAAATACCGCAACCGAACCATCAAGCACTCTGAGCGAGCGCTCTACCTCAACCGTGAAGTCCACGTGCCCTGGTGTGTCAATAATGTTGATCCGGTGACCCTTCCATTGACAAGTAGTGGCCGCCGAGGTAATGGTAATACCTCTCTCCTGCTCCTGGACCATCCAGTCCATCGTCGCAGCGCCATCATGGACTTCACCAATTTTGTGCACTCTGCCTGTATAGAAGAGGATGCGTTCAGTTGTCGTGGTCTTACCGGCGTCAATGTGTGCCATGATGCCAATGTTCCGCGTCTTTTCGAGAGGAAACTGTCTGGCCACTATCATCACTCCTTACAGTACATCCGGAATTACCACCGATAATGCGCAAAAGCCTTGTTGGCTTCAGCCATCTTATGGGTATCCTCTTTTTTCTTGACCGCGCCGCCCGTGTTATTGGCAGCGTCCATCAGTTCGGCCGCCAGTCTTTCCCGCATGGTCTTTTCACCACGCAGGCGGGCGTAGTTAACCAGCCAACGAATTCCCAGCGACAGACGACGGTCAGGGCGCACTTCTACCGGCACCTGATAGTTAGCGCCACCGACCCGGCGGGCACGCACCTCCAGGACAGGCATGACGTTTTTAAGCGCTGTTTCAAATACTTCAACCGGGTCTTTACCAGTCTTAGCCCGGATAATATCAAACGCATCATATACAATCTTTTCGGCAATGCCTTTTTTGCCGCTTAACATGACCTTGTTAATGAGCCGGGTGATCAACTTGGAGTTGTACACCGGATCAGGCAAGACGTCGCGCTTCGGCACAGGACCCTTTCTCGGCATCGATTTCCCTCCTTCATCCATTTTTGCTATTATCGCGCGCTTTATTTCTTCGGACGCTTAGCGCCGTATTTGGAACGCCCTTGGTTGCGTTTCGCGACACCGGCCGTGTCCAGCGCGCCACGGATGATGTGGTAACGCACACCCGGAAGGTCCTTAACCCTGCCACCCCTGATAAGCACTACCGAGTGTTCTTGCAGGTTGTGACCAATCCCCGGAATGTAAGCGGTTACTTCAATGCCATTGGTCAGCCGCACACGCGCCACTTTCCGCAGCGCCGAGTTCGGCTTCTTCGGCGTAGTAGTATATACCCTGGTGCAGACGCCGCGCTTTTGGGGACATTCTTTCAAAGCAGGCGCCGTGGATTTTTTCTCTACTGTTTCTCTGCCTTTGCGCACTAATTGGTTAATTGTCGGCATAAATACACCTCCTTCCCTAAAAATGTGGATTTATAAATAATTTTGCCCCTCGCGCATAGCAAGGGGCAAAACATTAACACCCTTGACGTATGGCTAAGACACAATGGCCACCGCGGCTGCACCGACTTCGATGCCGCACGCTCGGCCCAGCTCGTCCATTGTGAGTCCTTCTTCCACCGGCAACCCTTTCTGCGCGCACAACGTGCGTATGGGCTGCACAATACGATGATCAGCGTCGGTCGCCAGGTACACCCGCAGGGCCATACCTTTTTCGATCGCCCGTGTTGTCTGCTTGGCGCCGATGACCTTTTTAGCCTTTTTTAAAGTCTCCAGCGACACGGAAATCACTCCCCAACTTAACAAACGAATCCAATTTCACCGCAGACACTCTAATATTTTAGCATTACTAACTAATGATGTCAATAAAATTAAGCTCTTACGCTAAATTTTCATGTACACGGCGCCGGGAGTGTCACATGGCAAAGGCACTTGCGGCAAAAACTGCCGCAAGTGCCGAAAGCTTATCGTTGTTCACTGCTATTAACTTCGTCAAGGCGCCGCACTTTGATGTTGCGGTAGCGGCTCATCCCGGTGCCAGCCGGCACCAGTTTGCCAATGATGACGTTTTCCTTGAGTCCCAGCAGCGGGTCAATTTTCCCTTTAATGGCCGCTTCCGTCAGGACGCGGGTCGTTTCCTGGAAGGAAGCTGCCGATAGGAAAGAGTCGGTCGCCAACGATGCCTTGGTAATACCGAGGAGGATGGGACGAGCCACGGCAGGTTCGCCGCCTTTCTCAATGGCCCGGGCGTTTTCACTTTCAAAAGTATTAATATCAATGTACTCGCCCGGCAGGAGATCGGTATCGCCAGGGTCTTCGACCTTGACCTTGTGCAGCATTTGCCGCACCATAACCTCAATGTGCTTGTCATTGATCTCAACGCCCTGGGATTTGTAAACCTTCTGTACTTCATGGACCAGGTAGCGCTGCGTCGCCCGCAAGCCACTAACGCGCAGAATGTCATGCGGATTGACCGAACCTTCGGTGAGGCGGTCGCCGGCCTGGACGACGTCGCCGTCCTTGACAAGTAGTCTTGCCCCGTATGGGATTTGGTATACCCGTTCTTCGCCCATCGGCGGCTTAACGGTAACCTTGCGCATACCTTTGACTTCTTTGACTTCCACCGTTCCGTCGATTTCGCTAATGATCGCCTGGCGTTTTGGCTTGCGGGCTTCAAACAATTCTTCGACCCGCGGCAAACCTTGGGTGATGTCGTCACCGGCAATACCACCGGTATGGAAGGTACGCATGGTAAGCTGGGTGCCCGGCTCGCCAATCGACTGGGCGGCGATGATGCCAACCGCTTCGCCAACATCGACCATATGCCCGGTAGCCAGGTTGCGACCATAGCATTTTATGCAGACGCCATATTGCGATTTGCAGGTGAGAACCGACCGAATGGATACCTTTTTGCGAAACTGAACGATGCGATCGGCTTTTTCTTCCGTAATTTCCTCGTTAAGCCGGACGATAACTTCCCCGGTATTTTCATCAATGATATCCTCGGCAGCCACCCGGCCCACGATCCGGTCGCGCAGCGATTCAATCACGCTCGCCCCTTCAGTGATAGCCTCCACTTCGATGCCTTTGATATTATTGTTGCGGACCTTGACTTCCCGCACATCGCTCGACAGGATGGCTTCAATGTGGTCTTCCGTAAGCGGCGTGTCGGCCGGAACGATTTCCTCGCCGGCGCTATTATAGACCGCCTCAACGGTATTTTTGCCGAGCATCTCCCGCACCATCGCTTCTTTGAGCGTCTGGCGCATTTTCTCTTCCGGCGCACCCAGAGTGATGATTTCGGTAGCGGCGCTGCCCACATCTTCTTCGGTTGATACCGCCAGCCCGCGCACCACAATCTCAAATACGCCGTGTTCGCCGATGGTTTTCAAGTGGTCATCGTCGAGGGCAGTATCCTTAGCTATCAACACATCGCCTGTCTTGGGGTCCAGGACGTCCTGCGCCAAAACGCGGCCGAGGAGCGTGTCGCGCAAAAAGCCGATAGCGCTGGCGCTTGACTGGGCAAGCCGGGCCCGTTCTTTGACGAGGTTAATGCCGATAACATCGCAGTCTTCCTCACGAACAATGACATCCTGGGCCACGTCGACCAGACGGCGGGTAAGATAACCCGAGTCGGCCGTCCGCAGCGCCGTGTCAGCCAAACCTTTCCGGGCGCCGTGTGTCGAGGTGAAGTAGTCAAGTACAGTTAGGCCCTCGCGGAAGTTGGCCTTAATCGGTACGTCGATAATTCTTCCGGAAGGATCGGCCATAAGGCCCCGCATGCCGGCAAGCTGGCGGATCTGCTGGATGTTGCCGCGGGCGCCGGAGTTGGCCATCATGTAGACAGGATTAAATTTATCCAGGGCATTCATGAGTGCGGCCGTGACTTCCTCGGTCGCCTTAGTCCAGAGGTCGATAATCTTCTTGTACCGCTCGTCTTCGGTAATCAGACCACGGCGGTACTGTTTATCAATAATGTCGACCTGCGCGTCGGTCCGAGCCAAAATCTCCTTTTTCTCCGGCGGAATGACAATATCGGAAATAGCGATGGTGACGCCCGCCTGGCGAGCGAACGTAAAGCCCATCTTTTTGATATTGTCCAAAATCTCCGCCGTTTTCGCGTTGCCGAAGCGGCGGTAGGCTTTATCCACCAGTTTCGCCAGCTGCTTTTTGTCCATCAGGATGCCGAGATACCATTCGCCGTTTTCCTGTCGGTATTCCCGCAGTTCTTCCGGCAGCGGCTCATTGAAGATCAACCGGCCAACGGTGGTGTTAACCAGGCCCTTGCCCGGCATCCGTACTTTAATCTTGGCATGGAGAGACACTTCTTTATGATCATAAGCGAGGAGCGCCTCGTTAACATTGGCAAAAATCTTGCCTTCGCCTTTGTCGCCGTCTCGTTCAATGGTCAAGTAGTAGGAGCCAAGAACCATGTCCTGAGTCGGAGTGGCAATAGGTTTACCGTCCTTAGTGGAAAGGATGTTATGCGCCGACAGCATGAGCATGCGGGCTTCCGCCTGGGCCTCCGCCGACAGCGGCACATGCACGGCCATTTGGTCGCCGTCAAAGTCGGCGTTGTAGGCGGTGCAAACAAGGGGGTGGATCTTGATGGCTCGGCCTTCGGACAACACCGGTTCAAAGGCCTGAATACCAAGGCGGTGCAGCGTGGGGGCCCGGTTAAGGAGTACCGGATGCTCTTTGATGACCTCTTCGAGGACGTCCCAAACCTCGGGTCTGACCCGTTCGACCATCCGTTTTGCACTCTTGATATTGTGGGCATGGCCGGCGTTAACCAGCTTTTTCATGACAAAAGGCTTGAAGAGTTCTAACGCCATCTCCTTAGGCAAACCGCACTGGTGCAGTTTGAGCTCCGGGCCGACGACGATAACCGAACGGCCTGAGTAGTCAACCCGCTTGCCCAGCAGGTTCTGGCGGAACCGCCCCTGCTTACCTTTGAGCATATCGCTCAGCGACTTGAGCGGACGGTTGCCGGGGCCGGTGACCGGCCGGCCGCGGCGGCCGTTGTCGATGAGAGCGTCGACCGCTTCCTGGAGCATCCGCTTTTCATTGCGGACAATGATATCAGGCGCTCCCAGGTCGAGAAGACGCTTAAGGCGGTTGTTGCGGTTGATGACGCGGCGGTACAGGTCGTTGAGGTCAGAGGTGGCAAAGCGGCCACCGTCAAGCTGGACCATGGGGCGCAGTTCGGGCGGAATGACGGGAATTACGTCGAGGATCATCCACTCCGGCCGGTTGCCCGACTTACGAAAAGCCTCCACAACTTCCAGACGGCGGATGGCCCGGATTTTGCGCTGACCGCTTACTTCCTTGAGTTCCTGCCGCAGTTCGCGACTCATCTTATCAAGGTCAAGTTCTTCGAGGAGTTTCTTTATGGCCTCGGCCCCCATGCCAACCTTAAACGCGTTGCCATATTTTTCCCGGTATTCGCGGTATTCGTTCTCCGTCAGCAACTGTTTTTTCATGAGGGGAGTATCGCCGGGATCGAGGACAATGTAGGAAGCAAAATAAAGCACCTTCTCGAGCGACCGGGGCGATATGTCAAGAATAAGGCCCATCCGGCTGGGGATGCCTTTAAAATACCAAATATGGGAGACCGGCGCCGCTAGTTCGATATGGCCCATCCGGTCGCGGCGCACTTTGGAGCGCGTAACTTCAACGCCGCAGCGATCGCAAACAATACCTTTATAGCGGATGCGTTTATATTTGCCGCAATGACATTCCCAGTCGCGGGTGGGACCAAAAATTTTCTCACAGAACAACCCGTCGCGCTCAGGCTTAAGGGTGCGGTAGTTAATAGTTTCAGGTTTTTTAACTTCGCCGTACGACCACTTACGAATCTGATCCGGTGACGCCAAACCGATACGGATGGAGTCAAAATTATTTACGTCCAACAAGGGGGTATCGCTCCCTTCTCATTTACTCGTAGTCGTCTTCAAGCTCATCAAGATAATCGCGAGGATTGATTTTCTTTTGTTTAGCAAGCTTGGCCTTCTTGCCGGCTTTACCGCGTGGCACGACAAATTCGTCATCTTCGTCGTCGATTGCAGTCGGGGGAAGGTCAAACTTATCACTGTCCATCTCGCCGATTTCAGCAATAATATCCAATTCTTCATCAAGCGGCTCGGCAGCGCTACCTGCTTCCATCTCGTCCACCATATCGGGTTCAATGTCGTCAAGTTTTCGCTCATGCGGCAGCGGCCGATGCGGTTCTTCGCCGCCAAGGCTGAGTTCCAATTCCTTGGCTGTTTCATGGATATCCTCGTCTGACTCGCGAATGAGGATTTCCTGAGCATCCTCGCTAAGCACCTTAACGTCTAGACCGATGCTCTGCAATTCTTTGATGAGTACCTTAAAGGACTCGGGCACCCCCGGTTCAGGCACATTTTCGCCTTTTACAATGGCTTCATAGGTTTTTACGCGGCCGACCACGTCATCTGACTTAACCGTCAAGAGCTCCTGCAGCGTATAAGCGGCGCCGTAGGCTTCCAGCGCCCAAACCTCCATTTCGCCGAACCGCTGACCGCCGAACTGGGCCTTGCCGCCCAGCGGCTGCTGGGTAACAAGCGAGTAGGGCCCGGTAGAACGGGCATGAATTTTGTCGTCCACCAAGTGGGCCAGTTTCAGCATATAGATATAGCCTACGGTGACCGGATTGTCAAAAGGCTCGCCGGTGCGGCCGTCATATAGGATGCTTTTGCCATTTTCTGGCAAGCCGGCCATTTTCAGTGTTTTAAACACGTCTTCTTCGCGGGCCCCGTCAAAAACGGGCGTCGCCAGGTGAACCCCGGCTTCCCCTGGTTTGAGCATGCCGTGTTTATCCACATCATAGCCGACTTCCCGCAAACGCTGCTCTACATTAGGATCCATATTTTTAATCTGGAGGCCGAGGGCGTGAGCAGCCCAACCAAGGTGCGTTTCCAGTACCTGACCGATGTTCATCCGAGACGGTACGCCCAGGGGATTGAGCACGATTTGCACAGGACGGCCATCGGGCAGGAAAGGCATATCTTCTACCGGCATGATGCGCGACACGACACCCTTGTTGCCGTGGCGACCAGCCATCTTGTCGCCTTCCGAAATCTTCCGTTTTTGGGCAATGTAAACGCGGACCAGCTGGTTTACACCGGGCGGCAGCTCGTCGCCGTTCTCCCGGGTAAAGACTTTTACATCGACGATTTTGCCGGCTTCACCGTGCGGCACGCGCAGCGACGTGTCACGCACTTCCCGCGCCTTTTCGCCAAAAATGGCCCTGAGTAGCCGTTCTTCTGCCGTCAATTCCGTCTCGCCTTTCGGCGTTACTTTGCCAACCAAAATGTCGCCGGGGCGAACCTCGGCACCAACCCGGATAATGCCGCGTTCGTCCAAATCGCGGAGCACATCCTCTGACACGTTGGGAATATCGCGGGTTATTTCTTCCGGTCCCAATTTGGTGTCGCGGGCATCGCACTCATATTCTTCAATGTGGATCGAAGTAAAAATATCTTCCTTCACCAGCTCTTCGCTGAGTAGGATGGCGTCCTCGTAGTTGTAGCCCTCCCACGGCATAAACGCTACCAGGACGTTGTAGCCAAGGGCGAGTTCACCGTTGTTGGTGGACGGCCCGTCGGCCAGGGGCTGACCTTTTTCCACCCGCTGGCCCTTGTAAACGATGGGCTTTTGATTGATACAAGTTCCTTGGTTGGAACGCATATATTTGAGCAGTTTATATGTATCCAAACTGCCCTTGTCAGTACGAACCTGAATTTCGGTAGCCGTCACCTTTTCGACCACGCCGGCATTTTTGGCGAGAACGACCACGCCGGAGTCGCAAGCCGCTTTATATTCCATGCCGGTGCCAACGAGCGGGGCCTGCGTTTTGAGAAGCGGTACAGCCTGACGCTGCATGTTGGCACCCATCAGGGCTCGGTTGGCGTCGTCGTTTTCCAGGAAGGGAATCATGGCAGTAGCGATAGACACTACCTGTTTGGGGGAAACATCCATGTAGTCGACCTGCTCGGCCGGGACAACCAGAATATCATGTTTGTAGCGGACGGTAACCCGTGGTTGGACAAACCAACCGTCTTCACTGATCTCTTCGTTGGCCTGGGCAATAACCACTTCATCTTCTTCGTCGGCGGTAAGATAGTGGACCTCATCAGTAACCCGGCGGTTCTCTTTATCAACTTTGCGGTACGGCGTCTCAATAAAGCCAAACTCATTAATCCGGGCAAAGGTGGACAGTGAGCCGATCAGACCGATGTTAGGACCTTCCGGCGTCTCAATTGGACACATACGGCCATAATGGGAGTGGTGCACGTCGCGCACTTCGAACCCGGCCCGTTCCCGGCTCAGACCACCCGGGCCAAGGGCGCTCAGCCGGCGTTTATGGGTAAGCTCGGCCAGCGGATTTGTCTGGTCCATGAACTGTGACAACTGGCTGGAGCCGAAGAATTCTTTAATGGCGGCCACTACCGGTCGGATGTTGATGAGCGCCTGCGGGGTAATGACATCGATATCCTGGATGGTCATGCGCTCTTTGACAACCCGCTCCATCCGCGACAAGCCGATGCGGAACTGGTTTTGCAATAGTTCGCCTACCGAGCGGAGACGGCGGTTGCCAAGGTGATCGATGTCGTCAACTTTGCCGTGGCCATCCATCAGGTTAAGCAGGTAGCTGATAGCAGCGATAATGTCCTCACGGGTGATGGTGCGATGCGAATAGGGTAAGCTGGGATTGGCGATTACCTTGATAACCGCGCCGTCTTTCTGGCGGATTTTGAATTCAATAAGGCCTTCGTGGTTGAAAACACCGCTTGCCTCGATGCGGGCGGCGACTTTTTCGTCCACTACCGTGCCTTCGGGAACAATAATCTCGCCTGTTTCTTTATTAATAATCGGCTCATGCAGCGTCTTGCCCATAATCCGGCGCCGCCAGCCCAGTTTTTTGGTCAGTTTATAGCGTCCTACCGCCGCCAAGTCATAGCGCTTGGGATCAAAAAACAGTGACTCTAAAAGTTGGGTCGCATTCTCTACTGTCGGCGGTTCGCCCGGCCGTAGACGCTTATAAATTTCTACCAGCGCCTCTTCCTTGGAAGAGGTGCTGTCCCGTTCCAGCGTGGCCCGGATGCGAACATCATCGTTGAAAAGGTCAAGAATGGCGCCATTAGAAGCCCACCCTAACGCCCGGATGAGGACAGTAACCGGCAATTTACGGGTACGGTCAACCCGCACGGACACAACGTCATTAGCGTCAGTTTCGAGCTCAAGCCACGCGCCGCGATTCGGGATGATGGTGGCATTATACAGCTTCTTACCGCTTGTATCGATCGTCTCACCGTAGTAGGCGCCCGGTGAGCGCACTAACTGACTGACAATAACGCGTTCGGCGCCGTTGATGATAAAAGTACCGTTTTCCGTCATGAGCGGGAAATCGCCCATGAAGACTTCTTGTTCTTTAATTTCGCCGGTTTCCTTGTTGATAAGGCGTACACTAACGCGCAAAGGGGCGGAATAGGTGACATCCCGTTCTTTGCACTCTTCCACCGAATACTTCGGCTCACCGAGCGTGAAGCCTTCAAACGACAAGACGAGATTGCCGGTGAAGTCTTGAATTGGCGAGATGTCGCGAAATATCTCCTGCAAACCTTCCTTGAGGAACCAGTTGTAGGAGTTTTTCTGGATTTCGATGAGGTTGGGCATGTCCAGAACTTCGTTAATCTTGGCATAACTATAGCGGACCCGAGTGCCCACCTGTACAGGCTTGAACATTTACATCCTTCACCCCTTAGCCCAATTTCACTAACCCTACATAAGAGCATAAAATAATGGATACTATAAATACGAAAAAGAAGCAAGGTTCTTCCGTTATTGAGGACCCTTGCTTTTTTCAGCACGATGAAATAAATGTTTCATCCTCCACTATATTACTATTTCCTGGCAATACACAAATTATACCAGCCATAGCAACATAAAATAAGAAAATTGGCGCCTGTGTATTGCATCGCATTTTAGAATGATAACATATGTAAAATATGTTGTCAAGAAAATTTATCCACTGAAAAAAAATTAGTGCCGCAAATTGCCACAGAGAATTGCCACAGGGACAGTTCTGGTGACAACCAAGCAAGAAAATGGGTTAGGGTTTCAAAAACAATTAATGCATCATTGTCAGGCGTTGTCACAATAACCGTCCCTCTGACAATAAAGCAAAAAGGGTGCCCGCGTAGAGCACCCTTTCATGCTTTGCCAGTCGTTATTTAATTTCAACAGTAGCGCCGGCTTCGACAAGCTTAGCTTTGATCGCTTCGGCATCGGCTTTGGAAACTTTTTCTTTAACAGGCTTGGGAGCGCCATCCACCAGGTCTTTGGCTTCTTTGAGACCCAGGCCGGTGATTTCGCGCACAACTTTGATAACGTTGATTTTGCCGGCGCCAGGGTTGGTGAGAATAACGTCGAATTCGGTTTTTTCTTCGGCAGCAGGAGCAGCAGCAGCGCCGGCGGCCGGAGCAGCAGCGACGGCTACAGGAGCGGCAGCGCTAACACCGAATTTTTCTTCGAGGGCTTTTACGAGCTCAGCGAGCTCCAGCACAGTCATTTTCTCAATAGCTTCCATAATTTGTTCTTTCGTCATATTTCAATACCTCCAACTTTCTAATTGTTTTATGCTTTGCTTTAGGTATGTGTTAACTTGGGAAACCAGGCTGCATTATTCATGCGGAACGTTTCACGCCGCACTGCTTACGCAGATTCTTTTTGTTTGCGGACAGCCTCCAGCACATATACGAAGTTGCGGATGGTGCCCTGGAGAACATTGACCAAGCCGGCAATGGGCGCCTGCATGCCTGCCAGCACCTGAGCGATAAGGACTTCGCGCGGGGGCAGGTTTGCCAAGGCTTTAACACCGTCGACGTCAATAACCTTGCCCTCGACCAAACCGGCTTTGATTTCCATGACTTGCAACTTGTTTTCTTTGATGAAGTCGGAAATCACTTTTGCCGGTGCTACCGGGTCATTGTAAGACATGGCAATGGCCGTCGGCCCTTCTAAATAGGGCTCTAACCCTTCCAGCCCCACTTCTTTGGCAGCAATGCGGGTCAGTGTATTTTTTACTACGCGGTACTCAACGCCAGCTTCGCGGAGCTTACGGCGCAGTTTGGTGTCCTGAGCCACCGTAAGGCCGCGGTAGTTGGTAATAACCGCCCCTTTGGTATTTGCCAGTTTTTCTTTCAATTCAGCGACAATAGCTTGTTTCTCCGATGTTACTGCCACTTACATTCCACCTCCTTTATAGGTTTCAACCAAACACCAAAATAAAAGCGACCTCGCGGCAGCAGAAAACCGGAGGTCGCTTACACACAGGTTTAGTGTGCAGTACCGTTTGCCCGGCCTCGGCAGGCGGACTTCATCATCCATTAAAGAAACTACCTGCTTTCTACAGCCTACTAGCTATAAGCTATAAGATTTATGCTATTAGTCTTTTTTGCCGGGAGCGCGCAGCGTGCTCACTTTTACGCCAGGCCCCATAGTGGTGCTCAGGGTAATGCTGCGCAGGTACTGACCCTTGGCTGCAGCCGGCTTAACGCGAATCAAGGTGTCGATGAGCGTATAGAAGTTCTTAAGCAGCTTCTCGTTGTCAAACGAGACCTTGCCGATCGGCGCATGAATATTACCGGCCTTATCGGTGCGGTACTCGATCTTACCAGCCTTGATCTCTTTAACGGCACGGGCTACATCCATGGTTACCGTGCCGACTTTGGGGTTCGGCATTAAGCCTTTGGGACCGAGGATTTTACCAAGACGGCCGACCATGCCCATCATATCGGGCGTAGCCACGGCCACATCAAAATCGGTCCAACCTTCCTGAATTTTCGCCACCATATCTTCAGCGCCCACAAAATCAGCGCCGGCTTCTTCGGCTTCCTTGGCTTTTTCACCTTTGGCGAAGACGAGAACCCGTTTGGTTTTGCCGGTGCCATAGGGCAGAACAACGGCGCCGCGCACCTGCTGGTCGGCGTGTTTGGGATCAACGCCCAGTTTTACGGCCACTTCCACCGTTTCGTCAAACTTGGCGCTGGCCGTTTTCTTTACCAGCTCAACGGCCTCTTCTGGATCATACAGCTTGCCCCGCTCAATCAGCTTGGCCGCTTCTTGATATTTCTTACCGTGTTTCGGCATTGACAATTTCCTCCTTTGTGGTAGTAGCGGAAAATCCTCCCACACGCGGCTGATGCCGCACCATACTAGTGTTAGTCGATAATGTCGATACCCATGCTGCGGGCAGTGCCCTCAATCATGCGCATTGCCGCTTCGAGGCTGGCAGCATTCAAGTCCTGCATCTTGAGTTCCGCAATCTCGCGAACCTTGGCGCGAGGAACCTTAGCAACCTTTTTCTTGTTAGGCTCACCCGAAGCAGTCTCAATTCCTGCGGCCTTTTTCAGCAGTACGGCTGCAGGCGGGGTCTTGGTGACAAACGTGAAAGATCTATCTTCAAAGACGGTGATTTCAACCGGAATAATCAAACCGGCTTGTTGCGCCGTTCTTTCGTTAAATTCCTTAACGAAAGCCATTATATTGACTCCAGCCTGACCGAGCGCAGGCCCAACCGGAGGCGCCGGAGTAGCTTTGCCAGCAGGAACTTGCAGTTTCACAACTTTCACTACTTTTTTAGCCATTGGTTTACACCTCCTTACATGCAAAATGTGGTCTACGGGCCTTTAAACCCTCCCACGTTGGCGGCCGCAGCGCAGTCGCCAGATTAGGAAAGTCACAACAATAATGGTTATATTTTTTCAACTTGTACGAAATCCAATTCTACCGGCGTCTCGCGGCCAAAAAGATTGATCAGCACTTTCAGTTTACCCCGATCGGGGTAAACTTCCAGGACGGAGGCCGTCCAGTTTTCAAAAGCGCCGGAAGTAATCCGCACAAGTTGCCCTATGCTAATATCAACTTTGGGCTTAATTTCTTCAATCCCCATAGCTTTGAGGATGTGTCTGACTTCGGCATCGCTAAGCGGAATGGGTTTGGTTCCTGAGCCCACAAAGCCGGTCACACCCGGCGTGTTGCGGACAACATACCAGGACCGGTCATTCACAATCATCTCTACCAGCACATAGCCGGGAAAAACTTTGCGTTTGGCGACTTTTTTCTTGCCATCCTTAATTTCCACTTCGTCTTCCATTGGCACTAAAACACGAAAAATCTCGTTTTCCATGCCCATGGAACGAACTTTTTTCTCAAGGTTGGCTTTCACTTTGTTTTCATAACCGGAATAAGTATGGATAACATACCACTTTTTTTCGGACTCCATGCAACAAGAGAGGCGCTCAGCGCCATCCCCCACCCCCTAGCTACTTAATGAATAACCGAAGCAGTTCGCTGAAACCGGTGTCAATAACCCAAATAAGCAGTGCAACCACCAATACGGAAACAAAGACAACACCCGTGTAGGATACCAGTTCCTGCTTATTGGGCCAAGAAACTTTCTTGAGCTCGGCTCTTACGTCGCGCAAAAACCGTTTCCAGCGTGCTGTATTGGTTGGGATTGCCGTTTCTTGGGCAGCCACTTTCTCACATCCCCATTTCATACTGCCAATTTAGCATTAACACACAATAATAATTGGCAGGGGCGGCAGGACTTGAACCCGCAACCAACGGTTTTGGAGACCGCTACTCTACCAATTGAGCTACACCCCTACAGCCTTATGTTAATACAAATTCAATTATAAATTACTTGGTTTCTTTGTGTAAAGTGTGTTTTTTGCAAAACTTGCAGTATTTATTTAATTCGAGTCTATCGGGGTCGTTTTTCTTATTTTTATTGGTTTGGTAATTGCGTTGCTTGCATTCAGTACAAGCCAGCGTAATAGCGTTGCGCATCCTGTACACCTCTTTCTAAATTCCAACTAAGCATGACAAGCCGTCAGCATTCGCTAATACAATTTATCACACTTATTTCGCCCTGTCAATAGTCCACGCGTCCGGGTATGCAATTAGGGACAGAAATAAACAGGGGTGGAGTACCCCATTCCCCTGTTTATTATTCATTTCCATTTATGATAATTTTATACACGCGTGGGTAAATGTCAGATAGTTTT
>NZ_AAWL01000007.1 GCF_000169155.1 Thermosinus carboxydivorans Nor1 | reverse complement strand
CGCATATACTCGCCCCCCTATCATAAACTACCTTATCAAGAACCGCTGGATGCAGTAGAGCGAAATACTTATCGTCAGCAGACAGCCGGCCCCCATAGATACCGATTAAAACATCGCTTGCTCTTATAGTTCCCTCATCTATTTGCACCGTCAGGTTATCAGGACGAAAACTTAACAGCATACTCATGCCGCTTACAGCACAATATGGAATGACTTCAACCCTTTCCAACCAGCCAGCATCAGGGCAATGTATCAGTTCTGTCAGCCAATCGTTCGGGGCATAGGTCCGCAGGAAAGCGGCGGCTTCTGAACTCAGCAAACACATAACTATACTCCAATCCATGATGATAACAGGTCTGTGACTTATCGGACTAAACAAAGCATTCCCCGTATCCAACAGAGCCGTTAAGCTTACTTTCCTGCCGTCATACTCTACCTCAATTGAATAAAGGTGCCGCTGCTGCCGCCTGCGCCTCAATACGCACCGCAGCAACAAAAATGCCATTCCTGCTCCAACCAGGCTGCCAAAGGCAAGATGGTGCCATGCTATTTGCCAACCATTTAACCACGTTTCTTGAGAAAAAAAGAGCCAACCAACTACAGCTCCACCAAGTAAGAACGACACGATATAAAACAGACCGACCAGCAGGACCAGGCGACGTAAGGATTGCCATCCAAAAGAAAAGATAATAAGCAATATTGAGATTAGTAGTTTGGCAAAAGGAGTGTATAGTAGATGAAGTTCTTGATAAATGCCGGCTAGGGAATACAGGCCGCCCGCCAACGCTGCCAGCGTTATACGCCACCAACAGTAGCGAATACCGGCCGCCCAGGCCGTCAGCCATATGATCAGGCTATTCATAATTAAATTTACCAAGAGGACAACATCAGCATATACATACATAGTAGCTTACCGCCTGGCGTTATTTAGCAATACTGCCATAATATGTTTTACATACAAAATCTATGCTAGCAAATCAGAGATATTCCTATTATAACAAACAAAATTTCAAAAAAATGTAAAATGGTGGCAAGCCCCAAACAAAAAACCAGCCGCAATGGCTGGTTTGGTATTCGCGTATTTACCGGGTACGCATCCAAGGT
Source organism: Thermosinus carboxydivorans Nor1 (assembly GCF_000169155.1). Lineage (NCBI taxonomy): Bacteria > Bacillati > Bacillota > Negativicutes > Selenomonadales > Sporomusaceae > Thermosinus > Thermosinus carboxydivorans. The sequence continues at coordinate 107,158 of NZ_AAWL01000007.1, read as the reverse complement.
GGAATTTCCAAGTTAAGGGATTTTATGTGTTCTAGGGGCGATTCACCCTTGTGAGACGACAATTTCGCCGGTCGGGAATCGAAACCGGTAGCAATGACTGTTACTCTAACCTCGTCATTAAATTTTTCATCAATCACAGCGCCAAAAATAATGTTGGCTTCGGGATCGGCAGCCCGAGCAATGATTTCTGCCGCCTCATTTACCTCGAAAAGTCCGAGACTCGTTCCGCCAGTAATATTTAGTAATACGCCTTTCGCCCCATCAATAGAAGTTTCTAAAAGCGGACTTTTAATTGCCGCTTCAGCGGCCGCCACGGCACGGTTATCACCTGTAGCAATGCCAATCCCCATCAAAGCAGAGCCTTGATCCATCATAATGGTCTTGACGTCGGCAAAGTCCAGGTTAATCAGCCCAGGTACGGCAATGAGGTCAGAAATACCTTGTACGCCTTGCCGCAAAACATCATCCGCGATCCGGAAGGCTTCCACTATGGATGTGCGTTTATCGACAACCTGCATTAAACGATCATTCGGAATTGTTATTAATGTATCTACCTTTTCTTTCAGTTTTGCGGTTCCTGCCTCCGCCTGAAGTTGACGCCGACGTCCCTCAAAGGAGAATGGTTTGGTAACAACACCAACAGTGAGTGCACCGACTTCTTTCGCACACTCCGCAACGACAGGCGCTGCGCCGGTACCTGTACCACCGCCCATTCCGGCCGTAACGAATACCATATCGGCGCCGCGCAGAGCTTTCAAAATTTCCTCGCGGCTTTCCTGAGCCGCTTTTTCACCAATTTCCGGATTAGCGCCTGCGCCCAACCCTTTTGTTAGTTTTTCCCCAATTTGGATACGGTAAGAAGCCTGTGACAAAAGTAGTGCCTGGGCATCTGTGTTAATAGCAATAAACTCGACGCCTTGTAAGCCGGAAGCGATCATCCGGTTAACGGCATTATTGCCGCCGCCGCCAACGCCAATAACTTTTATCGCTGCAAACCTATCTAAATCCATATCAAATTCGAGCATATAAGAAATTCCTCCTTAACCCGCTATAATTCCTCAAAAGTGCTCAGCTATTTTCCGCCATAACCCCCGCCACGACCAGGACCTAGTTGTCTCAATAAACGACGCTTGCCGCGCCGCGTAATGGACAATGCCGAAACAGACCGTGTTGGCCGGATGATTATATTCCGCAGCTAGCCCTTTAGGCCGCCGGATACGCACAGGCAGCTGAAATATGGTTTTGGCTGCCTGTACTACGCTCGGTAAATGGGCCGAACCGCCGGTAAGCGCAATTTCATCGACAGGATAATACTGTAAAGCAGGCCTGATATAATCATATACTAAAGAAAAGATTTCATCTACCCGTGTTTCCACAATTTTATGTAAAAAACCATAGGGAAGAAACTTATTGGTTATACCAAAATCACTAAAATCCAAAATAGTGTCTTGGCGAATTCGCTGCCCATCCAGTCGGGCATAATAGCGTTTAATTTCCTCGGCATGCGCAAAGCTTACGTCGGCCGCGAAGGCAATATCGCCAGTAATGTAATCGCCCCCAAGCGGGAGAGAAGCCGAAACAACCATGAGCCCTTCGTACACCAAGGCAATTTCGGTGGTCCCCGCCCCGATATCCAAAATCAGTACTCGTTCGCCAGGAGCCGGTGCCAATGCAATAGCGGCAGCAACGGGATTAGCAACCACTCCGGCTACACAGAGGCTGTTCTGCTTTACATGCGCCAGCAGTTCGTCCAAAAAATCTTTAGACGCGGTCACAAAATGAACCTCTACTTCCAAACGACAGCCCGCCTGCCCCACAGGACTTTCCCGCTGCTGACGTCCATCAACCCAATAGAGGTTAGGCAAGGCATGTAATACCTGTTGTCCCTCGCATACAGCGGTCAATCTGGCCGCCTGACAGGCGCGGTCAATATCTTTAGACTTTATGCCCGAGGACGATGCTGGCGCGATGATGCCGCGTGCATTGTAAAACCGTATGTTAACTCCGCCGATGCCCAGCCAAATGGACTGCATAGGGAAGTTTGCAGCAAGAAGCGCGCAGTCAACGGCTTCCCGGATAGCTGACGCTGCCGCGTGGGGGTCTTTTAGGATACCCTTCTTATAACCGGTTGTCGGTGCTAAACCACTTCCGGCTATTTCAACCCGACCTAAATCATCAATCTTGGCAACAAACGCTTTAACGGCGCTTGTCCCCAAATCAACCCCCAAGACACGTCTTCTGTCCATGATTGCCTCGCTTACAACATATTATGTTTCTCCCATATGTTTCAACAGAAGTATCAATTTCCCTTTTTTTATCGCCAAGAAAATCGTTTATTTAACGAAAACTTGCGTTTAAAGAAAACAGGACTTCGTCACTGGGAAGTAGAGTCCGTATAATTGTGTAAAAAGGAATTAACAAAAGAAGAGCCAATTCAAAATCCTCAGTTAGAATGAAGCGGCAACAACATTCAACGAGAGGTGATTTTGAAATGGCTCAATACCAGATTAACATTGATTCGAAAATTTTGCATCAACTTTTTTTAAGCAATGCAAAAGATGCGGCAATGGCGTCTTTTTTGGAGGAGGTATTGAACCAGATTTTACAAGCACAAGCCACAGAACAATTGCGTGCTGAGCGCTACGAGCGTACAGACGAGCGTCAAGGTTATCGTAATGGAGTGTACCCTCATCGACTTACCACCCGTGTTGGCACGATCACCCTAAAAGTACCACGGTTTCGTGACGGTAAGTTCTCAACCGAGATGTTTGCCCGCTATCAACGTAGTGAGCAAGCATTAGTGCTGACTTTGATGGAAATGGTCGTAAACGGTGTGTCGACCCGTAAGGTGGCGCAAATCACAGAAGAACTTTGTGGCAGCGAGTTTTCCAAGTCGACCGTATCAGACCTTTGTAAGCGCCTAGATCCAATTGTGCACGCTTGGAATGAACGTCCATTAAAGGATCAAAAATACCCGTTTGTCATGGTAGATGCCATGGTCATTAAAGTCCGTGAAGAAGAACGTGTGCGTTCACGTGGCGTAATGATTGCCGTTGGCATAAATGCTGAGGGCTATCGGGAAGTCCTGGGGATTATGCTGGGCGACAGCGAGTCGGAAGCCAGTTGGAGTGAATTTTTCAGCTGGCTGAAGCGGCGGGGCTTGTGTGGCGTTGATCTGATTATATCGGACCATCACGGTGGGCTAATCCGTGCTATCCGCCAATACTTCCAAGGAGTCACCTGGCAGCGTTGCCAAACGCATTTTATACGCAACATCTTGGATGCGACGCCGAAGTCCTTGCAGCCGGAAATTCTTGCTCGGGTAAGAGCCATTTTGGCTGCGCCGGATAGAGAAACTGCAGTAATGCTTCTTAACGAAACGCTTGCCGCTTATGAAACAAAAGCGCCAAAGGCAATGGCTATACTAGAAGCCGGCTTTGACGATGCCATAGCCGTTTTAGCCTTGCCGGAAAAGTATCGTAAACGCTTGCGTACGACTAATGGGGTTGAACGTCTCAATGAAGAAGTTCGACGTCGCGAAAGGGTCATTCGGATTTTCCCGAACCGGGCTTCTGCTTTACGTTTGATTGGCGCTTTACTCATGGAAATCGATGACAAATGGGCAAGCGGCAAAAAGTACTTGGATATGACCGATTATTGGGATTGGCGTGAACGACAAACTCATATCACGGACAGCAAAATTGTTAAAATATGTTAATTGCTTCAATTTTAACTGGGGATGATTTTACACATAAATTAGGACTTGATCTCTTCAAGTATGAAAGAGCCTAATAATTGCCGTAATAACACACAAGTCATAAAAATATTATACAATAATTAAACTACTCACACAATGATGGCACGGGGTTTCGTTATTGTAAAATTACTGTAGGATTTTCAGGGAGAAAATAGAAAAAGAAGAAGACATCCCCATCCTTCGTTGATGAGTAATCCAAAAAGATTACCTAGGGTGAGTCTTCATAACTGTATTTATTCGTTCCAGCCACTTACAAATTTTCCAGCTAATACTTTGCAATTTGGGAGAATTTCAACTTGCAAAAAAACCTTATCTTACCGCGGGCGGCAGAAAACTTAAAACCTACTTGTTTGCCTTTATCGATGATTGCTCCAGGATTATACCTTATACCTTCTGCCAGATTTCCTTTCCAGAAAAGTTTGACGGTATTTTAAATTTGCAAATTGACAAACGCCAATAAAGCCTTGCGCTTCAGGACTCATTGGCTGTATTCCCTTTCCACCCTTACAACACAATCAATTTGTATATGGGGTCATTTTTTCTACCCCACCATACCTTTCCGCAAAATCCCCTTTACTTACGCCAAAAAGTTCCGTCTCGCATAAAAATTTACCCCCGGGGGTAAAAAATCGCCTAGACCATACGTCTAGGCGAATATAAAACACACATCTCAAATTATCATCAAACCCGCAAAGCCTTATATTTCAAGCTACTTCCGCTCTATCAACGCCACACACTCCACGTGTCATCTCATAGAAGGTCGATACTATTGCGCGAAATTGGAGTTTTGCGGAAAGGTTTGCCCTCAATCAAAAAAGGGGGCACGGGATAGTTCGTTGGTTATCTTTCATTCCATGAAAAACAATTCCTGCCCCCATGTTTTCCTCGTATGGTAATATTTTTCAGCAACTCTGGTAACTAACTATTAAATAATGCCGTCTTCCAGGCATGATAAGCTGGGATTAACCGGTCGCTTAGCGCTGCCTGAATAGCCAGTGCTTGGCCACTCGTGGCGATTTTGTCAAATTCACCATACGCCGCCGCGAAGGCGCGGGTCGCCTCGGCAATACGTTGACGGTGGCTGTCTGACATGACATAGTACTCCCAGTTATCCGCCAGCGTCATTATAGCCAGCAAAAAGTCGCGAAAGAGCGGCCAGAAATCTTCTAGGCGCAACTCATCCATCTGCTTATTCATATGCACAAGTGCCTCGTCGATGGTCTCCATCAGCTCCAGTGCTTTTTGCGTGACTTCGCCGAGCTTTATGTCGGTATCATGCATAAAACTCACTCCTTTAGTCGCGGACAAGGATGAGCATATGGGCAAGGGTGTCGGGCTGAAGCAGTGTTTCATTGAAAGTATCACCTTTGCCGTTAAATTGCTGATTTGCTGGGAAAAACAGTTTATATGAATATTATCGTATAACCCCGCTGAAAATTAAGACCCTGCTGTAATTTAACAGGGTGAGATTTAGCCTTTTGGCCAATGCTTTGAATGGAAATAAGACAATTTTTAAAACATGTCAAGTTTGATCCCGACAACAAGCCTGAATTATAGTCAGTATGTAAAGAGTCAGAGGCGATCACCCCTGACCCAAGAATAACCAGATTCTTTTTACTTTTTAACGAGTTGGCCTAACCAGAACAAAACTTGTATTATAACATTTTCTACATGGTGGTACAGTCTCACCTTTAACACAGGTAATTTCATTACCGCATTTAGTGCACTTATAAATTCCAGATTGCGGTACTATACTACCAGTTGTAAAGAATTTTCGCTACTACCGGGCTAAGGTTGTCCAGCCAGATACGTCGTGGCACGCCCCCGACGTAAGCAAAGATATTCTTGAGCCCTTCCAGCAGGCACTCTAGATTTGCCCCCTTAAATAGCTGGGTGTAGCCGCCATTGCTATACGGATAGGAAACGGTTAGATAATAGACATGGATGAGAACGCCGCGCTCATAAAAGTCTGCTTCACCAAAATCAACCTGGGCTTCACCGGCAGGATGTTCGAGGGCAAGAAACATTCGTTATCATCATAAATCTGGGCTTTGCGACTTTTCACATAGGAAGCAATAGTGCGGTACGATACATCAAATGATCCATATATTTCCTGCAGACGGCTGTAAATGCGTTTAGCCGTATGCCGTTGTTTGCGCTGCACTGTCATGTCATCAAGCAGCCATTCATCCAGTCTATATGTCAATGCAGGAAATATCCAAGAAATGGAGTATGCCGATCCGAAACTGGGGAGTAATATTCGGACAGTTGATGATCTTCTTTGAGGATCGGCTACAGGGTAAAATGGCTATATAGCCCAGGGGCTCTGCCCCAGGCCCCCGGGATTTATCGCTTTTGTTTTCTAGGGCGGTCGTAAAAGGCGGTTCCTATAGGAAACCGCCCTGCCAAACTTCACTCGCCGCTCGGGTCGCTCCCCAGCGTTGCCCTATCCTGCGAGTAAATAAAAGCATTATTATACACCAATTATTGTTAGATTATTCCATTTACACAGTTTGTGGGACACTCCCAATTTACAAAAAAATCGCCGCGGCCCCCCTTTTCCTCTTATAGCCTTATCATGTACTCTACCTAAATATCGATAATCTTATGGTTATCGATTAACCATCTCTCTTGATATGCCCGCCTAGCTGCCCAGCCAACTTCTTTAATATACCAGGCATTAGCAGAGCATCCAATTAAAAGTCCGATCGCGGGTATCGCTTGAAGTGCCTTCCTTTTAGTCGTCCTTGCGATCATAACCTCGATAGTTCTAAGGGTATATAATGCAGAAATCTTTTCCTTGACAGTATTTGCCCCAGATGCAGCTAATATTCCTAAGATAAAATCCTTATCTTCCTTTGTTTCAACTTCGTATCCATAGCACAGGGCTATTTTATGTATTGTTCTTAAAGCAATCGTAATAATTGCAGGAATGTCTGCTACCATTCCCGGAAGACCAATTAAACCAGTTCCTACACCTTCAGCTGCAGCTAAACCTATTGCCCAGTTATGAACCTCATTAGCTAATTTATCCGAAAGCTGCAAGTCTTTCGTTCTCAATTCCTTTATGGAATTTACCTGACCATCCCTTTTGATATCATTACAATCGGCAAAGTATTGTGAGACAGCATTTGCGCCATCCAGCACACCTCTTATTACAGCCTCCGGTATTAAATTCCTAACTACCCACGATAAGGGACTTACCACAATTCCAAACGTTTTCGATATCACCCATGGCTCTTGATTTTTCCAATCCCGTATCAGCGATATCTGACTTGTTTCGTATGGAGTTAAAGGCGTAAAGTCATTATTGTTTCTATTCGCTGCCGCTCCATTCATAATTTCTCCTCCCTTGTATGATTAAGTGGTTTTGTCAACAAAAAAGTTTACCGCCCATGCTAGAGCAAAGGTTGATAAGATCCTTGCTAACCACTTGCAAAATAGCAAAGATTTCTACTATAAACAGTCATTAACCCCCCAAGTAGGTAATTCATCACAAAAATCAGTATTTTAAAAAATCAACTTCTCCGTTATCCCCAAAAATCCTTCATTTTCTCCTAAAATTAACCATTTTATAACCAAAAAAGACCGGCCAAAGTGACAACTTTCATCACTTCAACCGGTCTTCTCGTTCAAATTCACACTCAATATCTGTACCATCCAAATAAACTCACAACAATCCTTTTACCATCATGCACCGTTACCTTTTCAACCAAAGCAAAGTACAAATCCACATCAAACTCCCTAATCTTATTCGCTCCCTCGAATATCCCAATAAACTGCTTCGCCTTATACCTCACCAGCACGTTATCGCTTTCCAGCCTTTCTTGCCACTTGCCGATAAAATAATCCTTGTTTTCGACCAGCGTGTTAAACACTTCAACAAACGCCTGATACAAAACTCCATCGTCAATATGCCTGCTGTCACAGCCTTTTTCGCCCTTCGCCGGATATTTGCCGTTACATCGCCAAATAAACCGTCTTAACCTCTCATCAGTGGAGTTCCAAACCTTTCTGCCAAAGACCTTACCACACGAGCCGCAGATGACTCTGCCGGCAAAGGGTTTATCGGTTGTCGCATACTCAAGCTTTTGAATGCCGTACTCTAGCGCGAAATTCCGCCTGCGCTCCATTTCCAGCTGTACTGCTTCCCACATCTCTTTATCAATTATCGCCGGATGGCTGTCCTCCACATAATACTGCGGCACCTGGCCCGTGTTTTCTGCCCGTTTTTTGCTCAAGAAATCAATAGTGTAGGTTTTTTGCAGCAGCGCGTCCCCTTTATATTTCTCATTGGTCAGCATTTTCCGGATGCTGCCTTCATACCATTTTGGTTTGCCGTGCCAGTTCGGTACGCCTTCCCGTTCGAGGTCTTTGGCAATCCGGTTGGCTCCTTTGCCGTCGAGGAACTCTTTGTAGATGCGCCTGACTATTTTCGCCTGCTTTTCGTTAATGACAAGGTTGCCGTTTTTATCTTTGTCATAGCCTAAAAACTTGGTGTGGTTGATATGCAGCTTGCCTTGTTCAAATCGGCGGCGGATGCCCCAAGTGGAGTTTTCCGAGATTGACCGTGATTCGTCTTGTCATTTGATAGACGGTCGATACTAATACGCGAAATTGGAGTTTTGATGTCCGAGCGTTAAAACGATCTTAATATGCACTGTTTATCATCATGGTAGTCCTAAATGCAAATTCATAGTTAAAGTCTAACAAGCTTTCGCTAATATAACCCAATCTTATGCGCAGTCAAGATGTCAAGGCCTGCCGATGGCAGAGTGAAGCGTGCCTTGACATCTGACAAGCGTAGGCTATAATTGCACAAGCGAAAGCGCGAAAAACTTGTGTGCCTGTGAGATAGTGAATATTTTAAGACAGGACTCCAAAATTAAGGGGTTTATCCGTACGCCAATACCCAAAGTCTTTGGGATGAAAATCGCAAATCGCTTCAGCATTAACAGTTGCATCTCTCCCCGCACGACCAATTTCTTGAACATAATCTGCTAGATTTGCCGGAATGGCATAATGGTATACAACCTCAATATCGCGAATATCGACCCCCATGCCAAATGCCTTTGTAGCTATAACACCGCGAACAGCCCCTCTTTTAAAATCATCAAGTATAGCCAGCCCTTCTTCATATGTTGTTTCACCGGTGTATACTCTAACATGCTCTCTTTTTTTAGCGTCAATATCGATAAATAAATTATTGCTTGTTGTTTTGTATGGTGAATACACTATAAATTTCCGATTGTCTTCTAGAAATTGCTTCACGCGTGATAAAGCAATTTGATGTTTATTTTTGTCATATTTGCCTGTGCTAAATTGAAACTTCTTTATATTTATAGATATATTTTTTCGTTTTACATCAGTCATATAAATAATGGGGTTTTGCATTTTTAAATCCATGGAAATTTCCGCTATGGTATCAAGTGGCCCACCATAAACAGCCGTAGCAGTTAACGCCAAAATCGGAAATCTACCATCACGATTTTTATAACGCGCAATATATCTCCCAAGGTAGCCATAATCAGCCCGAAAATCCTTGCCCCATGAAGAAACACAATGCGCTTCATCCACTACAAACAGCGCTATTTCTCTGTCGCCGACAATCTGGCGAATATCATAAACTCGTTGAAGAAATTCTGGTGAAATATATAGCAATGAATAAGTACCTTGCTTAACACCTTCAAGTCTAACCTGCCTCTCGGCGTACGGAACATCTGAGTTTATATAAACAACGTGTCGTAATCCTTTGATACGTGCATCTTGGTATTGATCAGTCATTAAAGATTTCAGAGGTGTTATAACAACGGTAACCATATTCTCGTCATGAAAAATTTTGGACGGCAATTGATAAAGCAAAGATTTACCGGCTCCTGTTGAGGCTACAAAAAATATATCTTGGTACTGCTCATTATTTTTCGCGGAATAAACTTGTTCAATAATTTCATACACTATATCTTCCTGCGATACCTCGGTTAAACTACCGTCCCGCTTATCATTTCTATACATTGAATAAATTCTAAAGGTAGCATCCTTGCCCCAATGTTTTCGCAAAACAGCATGCACTTTATCCTTATAATTTTTAGCATATTGATATTCTTTACTGACAGGAATTTCTAATTTTTTTACAGTTATATCATAATTACTTAACAAACCGGCAAAATCAGCAATTCCTGGCCAATTTTCACCGTTTAAGAAAAAAATTTCCACACCAGTACATATAGACGAAATAAACCTCTGTATTTCACGCGGCTGAAAGATATGCTCTGAAAAAATTCCTTGTCCACTTAAATCCATCACCAATATTTTACTGTCATTAATCTCAGATATTTTTCTTTGCACTATTGGAGGTTCCATTCCGATTACTTGCGGGAAAATCTCAACACTTTGTAAAGTTGATATGATCTCGCCTAAATCACGGCATTCACCGTGAAAAAGCAATCCATTTTTCGTTTCAATTGGTATAACATTGTAAAATTGAAAAACCGCAGTTACTTCCTCGTCATCACTGTCACTAAGATCAATGCTTTTACTGTATAAATCGGAAAGTAACGACTGACTGTATTCCAGCGGTAATACAATGTTTAACGGGTTTTTTAGAATTAAATAATTCTTATCTTTCACAAAATTCAGTTGTGGCGCTAGTAGTAATAATTCTTCATAACTAAGCAATATTTTTTTGCCTTGTTTTAGCTCGAATAAAATATTTATAAGATTATCATTAACAACTTCTGATAGCTTTTTGTAAGTTGTTACTCCACGATAGTCAACCCAATTATATTTCGGTTTTAGATACGCACGAATATAATCAGTTTGTTCTTTGGTAAACCCTACTAACACCACTACATCATGATTGTCTACCTTTTCCACACATTCTTTTAAAAAATCATCAATAATTGCCAAATTAATCCCTCCGGATTGCGCAAGTTAATTGCTTTGTTCGTTTATTTTCTAAAGATATCCTTAATCTTTAAATTCTTTCGATTTAATTCTCTAGTACTATTTACTCGATTAATGGCAAATTTCCCTCTATTTTACAGCCAAATTTTAGGATACTACACGAAATGGAAAATTTTTGCAGAAATATAAAAAAGAAAGCGACTTGTTAATTTCAACCAAGCCGCTTTCAAAAATAGCATACTGTATTTAGTGTTTCCGCTCATATTTTTTGACTCAATTTATACGGTACAAAATAACGCGGCAAAGTACTTTTCGCAGCAAAATCATTAGAAATTTATTAGAATTATGAAATACCTCGTTTCATCGTTTTATGTAATGTTTGTCAAACTCATTTAGAATATTAGGATTGAAGAACGTCTTCTTGGAACTTTTGGCATCATCTGGATCAAGTCGGCGGACATAAGCATAACGCTTATCGGTTTCAAGATGCTTTCGAATTTCATGGTAGTTGTGATTTACTTTGAAGTCAGAATAGCGTTTCTGTAAGTGCTCGGTTAACTCTTTATAGTCCCATGGATAGCTTTCACGAATCTGTTTCTCGGTGAGATGCACCGCTGGCGCATTCGGATCATTGGTCACCCGAATTGAAGGAGCGTCCTTTGCCTTAGTTTTTACAAAACGCACTTCTACATTTATAGTAACCGAATAGCGGTCAGTAGGGGCTTCATTGGCAGGCTTTAGGCGCTGTAAAAAAGTCAGAAAGTTTTGTTCCTCTCTGTTTAAGGTAATCCCTGCCAAAAAACTGGGAGGATTTACAAATGAAAGCGGCATAAGATAAAAATTGAATTTCGATAGGTATTTACCAAACCACTCATCCCCGCTGAAACGAAGTTCTTTAGGCAGGCCATGCCCAGTTCCTGCAAAATCTCAGCAAGGGTTCCTGATCGGTGATAGAAGTGTACCGAAGTATCCCGCAGTTCTGTAAGAGCTTCCAGATTACGGCGGGCATTTTCATCAAGAGCCTTGGTTTCGACGAGTTTCTTGATCAAATAATCGGAGCTATGAGTTTGCCGATTACCTGACCGGGTTCTCTTATAAGTCGTGCGCTTCTTTGAACCCTTTTCAGGAACATATAGGCTACTCATTCTATTATCATGATCAGCTAACCACTTGGCTTTTAGCAGAAGTTCCCAGCTGTTCAGGGCAAGGATAGTAAAAGATTCGGCTCGATAAGGAAAATCGGGTTTGTTGTAAACATCAATAGCTGCCACCATGGCAGCTATCGAGCGATCGAGCAGTTCTTTAGAACGAGCTTTCATATGTCTCACCCTTTCTTGCTCCGCCAACTATCAGCTTCTACCCCGCACGACTGTATATGCTTTGTCCTGCACCATAGTAGCAATCGTAGATATGTTGATACACAAGGTCGCACTTCCGGTTAAATATTTCTGGGGTGTATGCTCTCGGCAGTTCCCGGTCAAGGAAATCCTGTATCGTTATCAGAACTACTGCCCTGGTCTGCTGGCGTTTTCTCCAATCGAGAACCAGCTTCTCCCTTTTGAGAGTATCTAAGAGTTCCCTAACTACTTTCTTCACCTGTGCCTTATCCTTGTCGGTCAATTTGGGTTCAGGCTTAGTAAGGATATCGAACAGGGCAAGTTCTTCCTCTGTAAGCTGTTCCGCCAGGCCGCGCTTTTCTTCCTCGGTGAGCTCCTTGGCGAAGGCAAGCAGTTTATCAAACATCAATTCCACGTTAAGGGAGCCACTATTGTACTCGTCAATCAGTTTCTGGAACCTCTCGGCAAAATCAATTCTACTTTTATTAAGGCGTACGAGCTTGTTTAATTTGGCGTTGATTAAACCTTTCAGTTTTTCGACTTCCGTATGCTTCTTGGACTTGTCGAAGAATTTTCGCAAAGCTTCAAAATCTATCTGGCTCAAATCAACTTTTGTATTGTACCCGGCAGGAGCTTCGTGGATGATATACCCTTCACTGGCAATAGACTGGTCAAGAACTTCTTCAATTTCACCCATGATGTCAGAAATGTCTGCCGGCGGGGTCAGTGACCGGATTTTATCGGAAATACAGGCAAAAAGATTTTTCTGCTTGGCAAACTCAGAAGCTTTGGGGTCAGGCAAAATAGCTTTATAGAGCTTAACTATATTCCCCACTAAGGATTGAAACCGCTGCTTGGTTTCGTCATTTACCACCAGGCGCTCAACAGCATCGTCCAAAAGCCTGACGAGTTCAAGACCTGATGTGTTAAGGAGCCTACCTACGTCAATGCCTTTTTCATTGCAGAAAGCAGTTGTTGCGGCAATAGCTTTTTTAAGTTCATCGATCAGCGTCGTCTTGTCTTTCACCGGCGTATCCACTGAGCCGCCCGCTACAGGGGTAGCATATATGGCAAGAGCTTTTTGAAGGTTGCGGAATACGCCGATATAGTCGACGATAGTACCGCAGGTTTTATCCTTGAATACCCGATTCGCTCTGGCGATAGTCTGCATCAGGGTATGGTTTTTCATGGGTTTGTCCAAATAAATTGTATTTACTGCCGGAGCGTCAAAGCCCGTCAGCCACATGGCACAGACAAACACAATCCGCAAAGGGTCATTGGGGTCTTTAAACCTTTTATCCAGGTCTTCGGTTACCATGCGTTTGCGATGGGGCAGGATATCCAACCCCTTTTTCTGAAAGGCTTCAACCTCGTTCTGCCCGGAAGATATGACCACCGCCATATCGGTTTCCTGCATGTAATCCAGTTTCTTTTTTATTTCAGCTGCTTCTTCAGGATGACATTTGGCAAGCTGCTTCTGCAGTTCATCCATATACTTTTGCCAGTATTTCTGAACCTTGTCATACATCCTGACGGCAGTAAACCTGTCAATACTTACCACCATGGCCTTGCCCATCTCGCCCCGGGTCATGAAATGCTTGACGATGTCCTCGGCAATTGTCTCCAGCCGGTCGTCACGGGTAATCAGGTGATATTCCCGAGCAAATTCCCGTTCCAGCTTCTTCTCCTCTTCCTCGCTTAAGGCGGCGTTGTCGATGATGTCCTGAATGTCATCGTTAAGTTTCTCGTTGATAAGCTGCAATTCGGGAATACGGTTCTCATAATAGAGGGGCACAGTGGCTCTATCCTCAATGGACTGGCGAAAGTTATAGATGGAAACATAATCCCCGAACACTTCCCTGGTTTTTTCCTCGCCGGCCATAAGAGGTGTTCCCGTAAAGGCGATGAAAGAGGCGTTGGGCATGGCAGACCGCATATTAGCGGCAAGGGTGTCATACTGGCTGCGGTGAGCTTCATCCACCAGCACAATAATGTCATCCCGATCGGTAATTTTCGGGTATTCGCCATCGTTATCACTTTGAAATTTATGGATAAGGGTAAACACCATCCGGTGATCCTCAGCCAATAACTCTTTTAAATGCTGGCAGCTTTCAGCCTGCACCCTTTCCTCGATAACGGCGCCTGCTGCCGCAAAGTTCTTGTAGATCTGGTCGTCCAGTTCCGTCCGGTCAGTGACAATAACAAAGGTCCAGTTGCCGGGTATTTTGCGCAGGATCTTCTGGCAGAAGAAAAGCATGGAATAAGACTTCCCTGAACCCTGGGTGTGCCAAAATACGCCGAGACGTCCTTTGTTTTCCCGTATCTTTTTCACTGCTTCAATGGCGTTGTTGACCCCCAGGTACTGATGATTTTTGGCTACCAGTTTGACCAGGGAACCGCCTGCATCACTGAAAAGAGTAAAGTTTTCTACAATGTCCAAGAGTCTGACTTTATCACAGGTTCCGCGGAACATGGTTTCCAAGGAGACAACGCCTTCCTCGCCCTCGCTGCTCACTTTCTTCCATTCGGCAAAGTGCTCCCAGGAGGCGCTCATGCTGCCGATGCGGCTCTGACTGCCGTTGGACAGGATAATGAAGCCGTTGTACCAGAACAACTGGGGTATGGTATTTTTATAGTCCCGCAGGTTGTCGTAATAGGCGTGTTCCAGCCTGCGGGCAGTGGATTTGAGCTCGATAAAAACAAGGGGGATGCCGTTGACAAAGCCGACAAGGTCGGCGCGGCGCTTATAGATTTCGCCGGATATCCAGAGCTGGGACGCCAGCAGGAAGTGGTTGTTCTCCGGACAGTTCCAATCAATGACCTTCACTACCTCATCTATTTCCTCATCATCGGCGTTCTTGTATGTAACCTTGACCCCGTCCTTGAGGAGCTTGTAAACATCCCGGTTGGCCTGGACGGGGTTTAAACTGCTGCGGTCTTTAACGATTTCCTCAATGGCCAGGTTGATGGCCTCGCTGTCCAAGCCGGGATTGAGCTTCTCCAGGGCATTACGGAGATACCTGGTCAGCACTACCTCGGAAGTGGTTTCCCGGCCGATGGTCCCCGCTGCACCCAGGGTTTCATGAAAGCAGTTGACGGTTTCCCAGCCGAGCTCTCGAAACAGGTTGATGGCAGGCTGTTCCACCAGTGCGTCTTCGCTATACCGGCTCATCTAGTCACCCCCTACGGCAATATCCAGATCCTCCACATCCAACTCGCCGGAGATAAGCTTGGGCAAAAGCAGGTCGCGGGTACGGCGGAGGTTACGATTCATAGCTCCGAGCTTCTGAATCATATCAAATATAGGGATAATATGATCAGCAAAATTCTGCTGAATTTTCCTGTCTGGTACTAATATTTGGTCATTTTTAAGGAAAAACTCATACTTGAAATTAGTTATACCAGTTGACTGAACCTGGTACTTTTCAATAACTCCATTTGCATATATCTCAAGAAGGTGAAGATATATAAGTTCAGGGAGCATGGTTTCCTTATCAGGTCTAATGAGTTTACAAAAGCTAGCACATATCACATCGTTGTCGTAAGAGTTAAGTAACGACTGATTTATTAGCAAAGCTCTTCCTACTGGTTGCCCTTTGCTGCCACCAGATACCTCAAATACTATATCCCCAGCTTTAAGCTTACGGGAACGGAAGTTAGATTCTGTATGGTAACGTAACGGGCATGACTCTATGGAGCCTTGTCTCACATTAGGTATATCTGTTCCTCGAATAACATAAGCCGGGACAGTATATTTATCACTTCGGGATACTTCTCCCCAACCACCTCCAATGGTATGTGCCAAAAGAGAACCTATATTTTTAACTTCCCACCCCTCGGGTATCGGCCCCAGCTCCGAATCCACCATCCTAACCTTCTCATGACCCGGGAACCTGAACTTCACAAACCACTCCCGGTAAAGTAATTGCGCCATTTCTTCAAGAATTTTGATGCGGCGGGTATTGTTTTCAATCAGGTCGTCGTAGGCGGAGAGGATAGCAGCGATTTTATTCTGTATAGGAAGCGGAAAAACATTCAAATCAATATCTTCGAAAGAAGACTTGTTCAGGATGGCCTTACCTGCTCCAGTCCCTCCCGAGATCGCTTGAATCTTAGGTGTCTCTGCACGTAGTAAATAGTAGACATATTTAGGATTAAACTTATCACGATTAACTACAATACTGTTAATTTGCTGGTTTGTGAAGCTAACTTTGTTTGTTAGACATACCTTTCCAATGGTAGAACCAATACAGACATAACAGACTGTATCTTTAGGTAGAGCATATCTCTTCTGTTTATCGAAGCCTTTATCTGACAATCCCCGTTCAACAAAATCAATATACCGTACATCAAATGATGAAATGTCACTAGGTGTAATAAATGGGTATTTATCACCGAACAATTCCGGCTGAGAGGTTGGGGGTGTTTTCCCTGTAATGACCTTACCCACATCTTTAATCTTTACCACTTTAAACTTGTTAATTGTCATAATAGCCCCTCACGTTCTAAACAGTAATTAGCTCAATAACTCAATAACTGCCTCACATTCTCCCTTATCCTCTCCTCCAGCTCCGCCGCCTCGGCATTAAGCCGCTCTAGCTCCTCGTTCAGCTCCTGCAGCCTCTCCATGAAGTCGAAGTCTTCCTCGTCTTTCTGGGCTACTCCCACATACCTGCCGGGGTTGAGGCTCCAACCTTGGGCCTCGATATCCTCGATGGTTGCCACTTTGCACAAACCGGGGATATCCGTATATTTGCCTTCGGGGAACTTCTCCTTGAGCATTTCCTCCGACCCGTTGAAGGTTTCCACCGGCTGGCCGCGGTATAGACGCACGATGTTGGCGATAAATTCAATCTGCTCCGGCGTAAACTCCCGGTGGGCCCGGTCTACCTGGCGGTAGATGTTCCGCGCGTCGATGAACAACACTTTATCTCCACGTTCAGTCTGCCTCTTGCCCTTATCAAAGAACCAGAGGGTGCAGGGCAGGGTAACGGTGTAGAAGAAGTTTGGCCCGATGGCGATCATCACATCCACAACCCTGTCCTGGATGAGCTTCTTCCTTATTTCCAGTTCCGAGCCCCTGGCATCGCTGGCCGAATTGGCCATGACGAAACCGGCCCGCCCTTTGTCATTTAAGGCGCTGTAAAATTCCTGAATCCAGATATAGTTGGCGTTATCAATAGTAGGCAGGCCGAAGGGATACCTGGGATCGTCCTTGATCTTCTCCTTGTCCACCCCGTCAACATTGAATGGGGGATTGGCCATGACAAAGTCAAAGCGGTTTAAGCAATTATGTACATTTTCATAATAGGTGTTGGCCTGCCGGATGTCGCCCGAGAGGCCGTGCACTGCCAGGTTCATTTTACACAGTCTTACGGTTTCGGCAACTTTCTCCTGGCCGTAGATGGATATTTCGCTGCTGGGATTTTTCTTGTGATTCTGGACAAATCTGGCCGACTGCACAAACATACCGCCCGACCCACAGGCCGGGTCCAGGATACGACCTTGGTATGGCTCGATCACTTCCACAATGAGCTTAACCAGCGATGTCGGCGTATAGAACTCACCGCCTCGCTGCCCTTCCGAACGGGCAAACTCACCAAGAAAATATTCATATACATTGCCAAAAACGTCCCCTTCCACATCCATGGGGACTTCGGAGAATATCTTGAGCAGCGCAATCAGTGTATCATTGTCCAGCCGGGTGTAAGTCTTTGGCAAAACGTCTTTCAGGTCTTCATTTTCCGCTTCAATGGCTTTCATGGCCTCGTTGACGGCCTTGCCGATATTCTCGCCTTCCGGCAACTTTAAAAGATAAGAGTACCTCGCCTGTTCCGGCAGGTACATGACCCCTCTGGCCTGATAGTCGGCCTTACCGATAGCACGCCTTGAACCTGCCGACCTTGCTTTTTCGGCAAGCTCCTTTTCGGCCATACTGAATCTCTGGTCGGCAAACCTGAGGAAGATAAGCCCAAGGACGGGCACCGAGTACTCGGAAGCTTTGAGCTTTGAGTTTGCCCTCAACTGGTCTGCGGCAGTCCATAGCTTTTTTTCTATTTCATTGTTTATTGACGGCATTGTCTGCACCTCTCTATGTTTGGTAGCTTTTAATCATTGAACACTGCAGTTTCCTGTTATGACGTAGTGTATGGAATAGCATACTACATTCTGACCTGAGTACGGGCACGTTCTCTCTGACGCTCCCTGATGCGCACTTTTTGCTGTAATCTGTTATACAGTTGAATATCCTGGTCGCCATCATACGAAAAGGTGATAACTAGAGCATACGGCTGTGGCTGCTCCTGCTCTGCATACTTGAATCTTTCCTTGCCGGCAACCAAAACGTATATGTAAGGGTCATCCTCATTCCCTATCAAATCTTTCCCGCCTGTTTTGCTTTTTGCCCATACACGCTGCTGAAGTGTGGAACCGTCTACCTCTGTACGCCCCGGTAAAAAATTCGCTTTATATTTGTCCGGCAACGGTTCTGAATCATCATCCTGCCCTGCTTCCTTTTTAGCTTTGTATTTAGCCAAAGTAGCTTCATCTATTCTCCTATAGACCTCGAACCAAAGGTTGTTAGCAAGATAATCTTTCCGGCTCAGTCGTGTTACCGAATTATACGCCATGCTAATGATAATTTGTTTGCTGCAATTCAGCCTTAAAAATTCAATGGGTACAGGTATCTTGTAAAGATGGAATGTACGAAGGTTAAGGGCATCTTCAGAAAACAAAGTTACATGGTTGCGGCCTGAATACAGCCAAGCGTCGTTTGGTCTGCCATAACCAAAAAGCCGTAGCCGTCTTTCCTGCTTCAGGTTCTTTTTTCCTGTGTAATGCCGGTCTGTAGATTGATCTGCCCATTCAATCATTTCTTTGGTAAGAGAGGCGGAGTTGGCCAGCATCGCCCTTATTAGATTTGCAGAGGGCTTGTCCCCAATTTGTTCTTCCAGCGCCCGTTCAATGCGCGCAGCCAGGTGTGTAACACGTGGAGCCGCAAAGCTTGTACCGCAAAACCCCCTAAAAAGTTTTAAATAATCATTGTTCAAGGTAGGTTCCATTAGGATTCTGTCGTTTTGTACCCATCTTGTATCGCCTCGCACAAACTGATGTACGGCAAAATTTCCTCCATAATCCACCAGTTCGGGTTTTATGGCTTTATTAACACCCATGCCGATCCGGGTAAATACGGAGGGAGCGTTTTTCGGCCCGGCGGAGATTCTGACACTCCTGCCATCAACCAGTTCTGGTTCGTCGAAGCGTGTAATGGAACCTACCGTCACACAAAGGGAAGCCGTAGCTGGATCAATCAGTCTGTGCTCGGGTTCAAACAACTGGTCCCGACATTTCTCCATGAGTTCCTCTCTACTCGTAAAATTATGAATCTCGGGGTTTGATACATTGCCGGCACTTATGACAATCACAATATCCAGTTCTCTGGATAATTGGTCCAAGACTTCAGCCCATGGCATCTGACGTCCCATGTTATAAACCATATCCTCATTTCCGGCAGACAAATTGAAGATTCTGCAGCCATATTCACGATGGAAATATTCAATTGCCTCTTTTATTATCCTTTCAGGGCGCTTCTCTGGGCTGAATATTGGATGGTTACTACCATCATTGTGCATAACCTTGGCATTACAGATTCGCACCAAAGGTGTGAACACCTTGGATTCAATGCATTTATGGAAATCTCCGTATACGACAATGCCGGCTACACCCGTACCATGGCCGCAGTTATCCGCCGTGGTTCCTTCAACAAGGTCAAAATCTTCTTCGGCAACAATAACATTATTTAAAAGAGGATGCCCGGAAAATATCCCGGAATCCAGCACTGTTGCCAACGGGGCATTTGCATCAAGGTTGTTTTCTATTATCGGCTCAAAATCTGCAGTTAAAAGCTCACATGGCTCCTCGGATACGGTTCCCATTGGAAAATCGACGGTTGCTATCAAGTCACAATTTAACAGGGCTTCGAGACTGTACTCGTTGACTTTAACACGGCCAAGCAGCAAACTCGGCGTCTCAAACAAATCAGCGATTAAAGCGCTCCCTACGGTCCCCAGAACCGTCTTTATTTTTCGTTCAATTTCTGTTATCTGTCTCTTATCGCCGTTATACCAGATATCGATATCCATAATGAAAAAGCCATCCGGCAGCGGCTCGCCGCTATCTAATTTACGCCGCAGTCTTGGACCGATTCTGTCTTCCCGCTGAACATTCCTGATACTTTCAATACATGAAAATATGTCGCGCCTTTGCGCATATGTGAGAATGGCATGTTCCCTTGAATCTGCTTCCCAGAGCGCTCTTTCACGATTAAATGCCGAAATAGATTCACTATCCGGAAACTGGACAAGGATTCTTGTGAATTTTCCATTTTCTACGGATACTTCCTCTATCAATGACAGGTTAAAGGCGCTAAGCATACGATTTAAAAGCTCTTGCGGCATTGCCTGGTTGGTCATGCTGATAATGAGCAGTTTGTCAGGTTCAATGCCAAGTTTCTGTCGCTGTTCGTTTATCGATTCGGTGGTTGCTTTAATCTCTCGCTCCAGTTTCTTGCCATGAATTTGGCGATCCCTAACCGGAAGGCGCGGCGCACTTGGATTTGGAGAAAAACGGTACGTTCTTACCGTATCCTCCCTCATAATTTCCAGGTGATTCAGCTTCTCTATTTCTATCACAGCATATCCCCCCTATGCTCAGTAACTTGTTTTTCTCATTGCTACAATGGCGGACTGCTTTCTTACAGCAAATTCAACATCATTCTTGGTAAACATTCTTCGTCCATCCAGGATGCACTGCTTCATGATAGTCTGGCACATTTTATCAATATCAGAATGTGAGAAGTTCTCCATTTCACCAAGATACTGCTCAAAAACCTGGACAGGTCCCTTAAAACGCTTGATGGACAAAGCGCATAACTTCAATTTCTCTTCCGAAGGCGGCAGTTCGAAATTTAAAATTTCGTCAAATCTACGCCACAAAGCATAATCTAACGATCTTTCAAAATTCGTAGCTGCAATAATCAAGGAGCGCCCTTTGAAATTATCGAGCTGCTGCAGGAATGTATTGACTACCCTTTTAATTTCTCCATGTTCGGAGAGATCATCTCTGCTTCGGCCAATGGCGTCAAACTCATCAAAGAAGATAACCCAGTTATCGTTTTTTGCATAATCAAATACTTTGCGGATGTTGCTCGCCGTTTCTCCAAGGAATGAGGAAACAACTGCGTCAAACCTGACATACAGTAAGGGTATACCCAACTCACAAGCAACTGCATGTGCAGTTATGGTCTTTCCGCAACCGGGCGGTCCATAGAAAAGTATCTTTCTACTCGGAAAGACTCCGTTGCTGACAAGAATGTCCCAATTTCGGAATTCCCGGACGATTGATTCCAGAACTTCTTTCTTTTCTTGTGACAGTACCAGATCCTCAAAATATTTATCAGGATAAACAACCTCTATGAGAGAGACATCCTTATCCGCATCTTTTGGAACACTCGGCTTGATTGTGCTTAGCGCGTGCTTATATGTAGAGTTTCCATTGAACAAAATCATCCTTAGTTCATCCGCCAGTATCCCATGGTTTTTCTTCCGTTCATCCTCGATTATTTCATTTGCTATCTTGTAAAAGCCCTCTTTATCTTCATGCTTGAAGCTGCTGAACAGCTTCTTGAGCAAATCTCCTCTTGCCATCTTCTTTCCCCTTTCCGAAAAATCTCCATGACGACTTCATGACTATAAGTCTTTCAACTCAGCAATGATGGCATTATCAACATTTCTTTGCAAACAGTATTCAATAAAACGCATTTTTGCCAGCCTGCTGGGGATGGTGCGGCCGTTCTCCCATCTGTTAATTGTTGAAAAGCTGATATTAAGATCTCGCGCAAGTTGTTCTTGTGTAATTCCCAAGTATACTCGAACAGCTTTAACAATATCACTAAAACTCATAAACATACCTCCACAATATACAATTATATCATATGCTATAGCATTTAAAGATATCTTTGAATGCAGGTTCTTATTTGGCGTTATCTCCCATGGTCCACAAGAACATATCCAATTCCTCCCAAAAGCTCATAAAGCCTTGCTATGCAAGGCTTTATGAGACAGGTTGTCGACAATACATTGTCGACAACCTGAATCTGCCTTAAAAAGGCAGATTTTTATCCAACATTCTATCAATATGCGAAATTCTTTGAGGTGTGAAAGCTTCTTTTTCTCGTTTTCGCCAGTCTTTAAAATATTTTGTACTGCATTTAACTGGGGTTATTTCACGGGCAATTATCTTGCTAGTCGCGGCGTCACCAAGTATAGTTTCGCTTTTACCCCACAAACCAATGCGCTTGCCATTTTCATCACGAGCGTCAGTAGTGTTGCAATAAACTAGCCTTGAAAATATCAATGTTCAAATCGGTCAAAATGTCATTAAAATAAGCCAAAATCGCTATAAAGGGCAATATTATCCTAGGAAATCGTAAAAAAACTCCTTATAATAGAGGTGTAGCAGGTAACCCTGTCCACGCACTCTAAAATAAGGAGCCAAAACGCATAGACAAGGATACCACAAAAACCACATTTTTTAAAGTCTTTGAAGCCTTTCCTTGTGATCGTTCTATGATATTGTCACCTTAAAAGTGATCTGAGAAAATGTCACTCATGGAGAAGGAGAAAATTTTCTTGAGTGACAAAGAGGTTCGCAGAGCAATCGTAATCGACAAAGTAATTCAAGGGGTTTGTACTATTGCAGAAGCGGCTGAAGTTCTTTCCCTAAGTGAACGTCAAGTCAAACGATTGAAGGCAGGTGTTATCAAAGAAGGTTTTGGGTTTCTGGCTCACGGTAACCGTGGCCGCAAACCAGCTCATGCAATTTCAGACGAACTTAGGGAACAAGTTCTTGCTATTATTCGTCAGCCAGTGTTTTGTGAGGCTAATGACTCCCATCTAACAGAGTTACTTGCTGAGCACTATAACATTTTTCTTAGTGTTTCCTCCATAAGGAGAATACGTCGTAGCGCAGGAATTTCCAGCCCGCGTAAACATCGTAGGCCTAAGTTTCACAGAAGGCGTAAACGCCGCGAGCAGGAAGGTATGCTTATTCAAATGGATGGCTCGCCTCATGCTTGGCTAGGAGAGGACAAGCCTTATATTTCGCTAATTGGAGCCATTGACGATGCTACCGGCAAAATCGTCGGCGCCATTTTCAGGCCTACAGAGGACCTCAACGGTTACTTTGAGGTTCTTAGGCAAATTATTACTAAGTATGGTATCCCAATAGCCGTTTACACCGATCGCCACTCAATTTTTGTTTCCCCTAATGCCGATAAGCTTACCATTGAGGATCAGTTAGAAGGTAAAAAAGCTAACTTGACTCAACTCGGTCGTGCTCTTAGCGAACTGGGTATTGAGCATATTAAGGCGCGTTCTGCTCAGGCTAAGGGACGTGTAGAACGTCTTTGGGAGACCCTTCAAGACCGTTTAAGAATTGAAATGGCTCTGGCCGGAATCCAAACTATTGAACAAGCTAATGAATTTTTGCAAAAGTTCATCCTTAAGCATAATGCCATGTTTGAAGTTGAACCAGCTAATCCCAATAGCGCTTATCGGCCGGCTCCAAGCGAAGAAAGCCTAAGAGAAATACTCTGTGTAAAGGAGAAACGAAAGCTTAAGGGCGGTGTTCTCTCCTTCCAAGGCCAACTATACAAACTTGATGGCCTGCCTGCATATTTCCCTGACACTACGGTCTTGGTTCACGTTCATCCCGATGGCAAGCTTCGGGCTAGTTACCCCAAGCAAAATGTCGTTTATGATCTCACTAGAGTTTCAGAACCCGTCCGGACAAAATCGCAGCCAAAAGAAAAAGCAGGTCCGCCTCCTACTCCACGGCGGCCTGCCCCGGATCACCCTTGGCGTAAGGGCTTCCGAATACCAAACACCGGAAGTAATTATACGCCAGACCGCACGAAAACGGAAGTATTTGGTTCAACCCTTCAACCTTAACATTGACTTTCGATGGACGCGGTCAAGGACGCCTAACAAGGCGAGCGTAGCTTTTATCCTTGACCGCGTCCAGAAGAAAGTCTAAAATCCAGACCTGGGTTGATTACAAAACACTACAAGGGTGACATTTTCATAGACCAATTTAGGTGACATTTTCACAGACTCTTGACAGTCTTTGAAGCCTTTCCTCTAGAAAAATTTTTGCAAATTGTCGCCAGTGCCGGTTGCGATCGTTATGTGAAAAAGCTCAAAACATTGAAACTATTATACTTGATGCTCGTCGCACAATTCTTAAGGCTAGATTCTTTGCGAGACATCGCCAACCGGCTTACTTGCGACAAGCAGCTGCAAAAATTGTTGCATCTTACCTCCATCAGTGCATCTACACTATCGAGGCGTCTGCGAAATATTGATCACCGTGTTTGGGAACAAGTATTTGCTGAAGTAAAGCGTCAAATCTGGCAACAAGCCAACAAGACCGGCGCTGTGCGGCAATACCAACTCAATGTTATCGACTCCAGCACGATTACTCTTTGCCTGCGAAAGTATCTATGGGCTGATTACCGTAAAACCAAAAGCGGCATTAAACTGCATCAGCGCATCACTATTCATGATGGCAATTCATACCCAGATAGCGCCGTTCTAACCTCTGCCCGCAAGGCTGATAAAACGGTCATGGATGAGCTGGTAGTCACCTCCCCCGATGCCTTAAACGTATTTGACAGAGGCTATGTTGATTATGCTAAGTGGGATGATTACTGCAGAAAAGGCATTCGGTTCGTGTCGCGTCTAAAAAGCAATGCTGTCATTGATGTTTTGGAAGAAAAAAGCGTTGAAACAAACCAGGTTTTAGCAGAGAAAATTGTGCGCTTGGGCAACGCTTATACCACCCAAATGACACATCCGGTAAGACTAATTGAAACTCGTGATAACCAAGGCAACGCTGTAATTATCGTAACCAATGAACTAACACTGCCAGCTGCAGAAATCAGCGATATTTACCGCATGCGCTGGCAAATAGAACTGTTTTTCAAGTGGATCAAACAGCACCTTGTTGTCAAAGAGTTTTTCGGAACTAGTCAAAATGCCGTATACGGGCAAATCTGGCTAGCGCTGATTGGATATTGTTTGCTGCAAAACCTGCAACAAGAATTGCCGAAAAGTGTTTCCCTGCTTGAGGTATTGCGGGCGGTACAAATGTTTTTGTACCAGGCGTTCAATGAATTAATAGCTGCTTTAAGCCGACCGCCGACGAAAACAAATCATGGCAGACAGTCGCTTGATGCTGGTTATGACCAGTTGATACAGATAATCGACCAACTAGGCACAGACTGGCTTGATATTGTAGATGAAGGGATGTATCTGTAGTACGTTGAACAAGAAAGCTGGATAGGACTGGAAAATGTGGCCGCAGGGTTGCCTTTATGCCGTCGTTGCTTTAAATAAGCAGAAGAAAAGTTAAGACTGAACATTCGGGAAATAGCCCAACGTGTGCAGCTGCTTTTTTCTATATTCTTCCACTTGACATTTTTTATCATTTTTTATGCAACAGTACTGTTGGCAATTATTATCTCGTATTTGTGTTTGTTTGTAAGAGATAAGGGACAAAACAAGGGACAGTTGACATAAAAAATGGTTCGCAACCTCTGCGAACCATTGATTTTACTGGCGCG
This sequence comes from Thermosinus carboxydivorans Nor1, assembly GCF_000169155.1. Lineage (NCBI taxonomy): Bacteria > Bacillati > Bacillota > Negativicutes > Selenomonadales > Sporomusaceae > Thermosinus > Thermosinus carboxydivorans. Next base: position 81,480 of record NZ_AAWL01000007.1, on the reverse strand, counting down.
CCTGGCAGGAATCGAACCTGCGACCAACCGCTTAGAAGGCGGTTGCTCTATCCCCTGAGCTACAGGCGCATGTTATACTGTTTTTCACTTGATGAATTATATCACTGGACATAATATGATGTCAATAGTTAACCTGCTACCATTTTGGGTAAAGCTCTATCAGTTCTTGTTAGTTTTAACCAAAATGAGTTACTCCTATGCTGTCATATGCTTATTCGCTGTTTTACCGTCCCTGCAGGAAATCCGGTTCCCGGTCTTCCGTTTAACGGCAACCTTATCGCTACCAGGTTATCAAAAAACCGGCTCAAGAAGTGACAGAAACCATAGCTGATCACGGAATTATTTTTTACGCTTTGTCGCATTTTTTTATTATAAAAACACGCCATCTTTACAAACTATTAGTAAAAATACCGAAAGGAGCATACCATGAGCGAACAGTACCATTCCACCCAGCAGCGTATCAGTATCCATCCGTCGGTGCTGGAAATGTACGAAAAGATTCATGCTGACGGGATTAGCAACGTCTTTGACCGCTATCCACCCCAGGAAAAAATCCGCTGCAACTTCTGCCTCCAAGGTAACAGTTGCCAGCTGTGCTCGCACGGGCCGTGCCGCATTTCGGACAATGCAGGCGCCACTCTAGGCGTATGCGGCATTGACCGGGACGCGATGGCCATGCGGGCTCTGCTGCTCTTAAACGTTATGGGCAGCGCCACCTATACCCACCATGCCTATCAGGCTTTCCGCACGCTCAAATCCACCGCTGAAGGCAAAACACCCTTTGAAATCAAAGACGTAGACAAACTCAAATTCATGTGCAGCAAGTTGGGCATACCTACCAATACTTCGGTAAGCGAAATGGCCTATAAGCTGGCCGATGCGCTCATCGCCGAACTGCACCACGATTATGACGAACCCAGTAAAATGATTGACGCCTTTGCGCCCAGGTACCGCAAGAAGGTATGGCAAGAACTGGCAATATTCCCCGCCGGCGTGCTCTACGAAATTTCCGATGCCACCGCCAGCTGCCTAACCAATGTTGACGGCGACTATGTCTCCTTGGGGAAAAAAGCGCTCCGGCTCGGTATCGCCACCATTTACACTTCCCAGATCGGGCTGGAAATGGTACAAGACATCCTGTACGGCACGCCCATGCCCCATGAAGTCGAAGTTGACCTGGGCATCATGGACCCTGACTATGTCAACATCGTTTTCAACGGCCACCAGCCGTGGACCGGTTTTGCAACCATGAAACTGGCGAATGAGGAGAAATGGAAGAATGCCGCCAAGGCAGCCGGCGCCAAAGGCATCAAAGTCATCGGTTCCATCGAAACCGGCCAGGAACTCATCCAACGCGCCGAAATGAGCGAAGTCTTCGGCGGCCTGACCGGCAACTGGCTGCATATCGAGCCGCTATTGGCTACTGGCACGGTCGACGTTTTTGCCATGGACGAAAACTGCTGTCCGCCTAATCTGGCACCATATGCCAAAAAGTATCAGGTTACCCTGGTCAGCGTTAATGACATTGTCCGTATTCCTGACCTTAAATTCGCCTTTGACTACAAGCCGCCCGAAGCAGCCTTCATTGCCCAGAAGCTAATCGAACTTGGCATTGATAACTTCAAACACCGCCGGCAAAAAGTGCAGCCTACTGTGCCCAAATATAAACAGAAAGCCATTGCCGGCTTCTCGACCGAAGCAGTGCTGAAAGCGCTCGGCGGTAAACTCGATCCGCTGGTAGACGTCATCGCTGCCGGTAAAATTAAGGGTGTCGTTGCCCTCGTCAACTGCACCTCCCTTAAAAACGGCCCGCAGGACTATGTAACGGTCAACTTGGCAAAAGAATTAATCAAACGAGACATCCTGATCGTAGCCGGGGGCTGCGGCTGCCACGCACTGGAAGTAGCCGGCCTGGCCAACCTGGACGCCCTTTCCCTGGCGGGTAGCGGCTTGCAGGAAGTGGGCCGCGCCCTTGGCATCCCGCCCGTGCTGCCTTTCGGCACCTGCACCGACACAGGCCGCATCAGCATGCTTGTTACCGCACTGGCTGACCATCTCGATGTTGACGTACCCCAACTGCCCATTGCCGTTACAGCGCCGCAATGGCTGGAACAGAAGGCGACCATCGACGGTATTTTCGCCGTAGCCTATGGCGCTTATACCCACCTAGCGCCCCCGCCCAGCATTACCGGCGCGCCGCGGCTAGTTAAACTGCTGACCGAGGATGTGGAAGGCCTGACCGGCGGCAAAGTTGCCGTTACCGATGATCCGGTTGAAGCCGCCAACGGCATTGAAACCCATATCATGAAAAAGCGCAAAGCGCTTGGCCTGAGTTAAACCCATCGAACATTAGAAAAGCGACTCATCTTATCGGGATGAGTCGCTTTTCTAATCGTGTTAAAGTGGAGCGGGTGATGGGAATCGAACCCACGCAACCAGCTTGGAAGGCTGGGGCTCTACCACTGAGCTACACCCGCATTTATTTTGGTCGGAGCGGCAGGATTTGAACCTGCGACCTCTGCGTCCCAAGCGCAGCGCTCTACCAAGCTGAGCCACGCCCCGTCAGTAACAACAGATATTATACACCAGCTCGCTCTATCCTGTCAAGAGCGGTACGCCCCCTGGCTACCCCGGATAAGTGCGGCAGCCGGAGCGGGAATACGCTCCGGCTGTCGCCACCTTATTCCTGATATTTCCGGTACTGCTTTTGGCCTTCCAAATAGAAGTTACGACCTTCACTGTCAATGACCACGATGGCCGGAAAATCCTCAACCGTCAGGCGGGCGATCGCTTCAGTTCCGAGGTCTTCATAGGCTACTACTTCGTATTTTTTAATGGTCTTGGCGATGAGCGCCGCAGCGCCGCCGGTAGCGGCAAAATACACGGCGCCGTATTTCTTCATCGCTTCCACCACTTCGCTCTGGCGGTACCCTTTGCCAATCATGCCCCTTAGGCCCTGCTCAAGCATCCGGGGCGTATAGGCGTCCATGCGGCCGCTAGTGGTCGGGCCGGCCGAACCGATCGGATAACCGGGTTTGGCCGGCGTAGGACCAACATAATAGATGATTTGGTCCTGCAAATCGACCGGAAGGCGTTCACCGCGGTCGAGAGCTTCCACCATCCGTTTATGGGCAGCGTCGCGGGCGGTATAGATGATCCCGCTGATCAAAACACTGTCACCGGCCTTCAGGCTGCGGGCCTTTTCTACGGTCAGCGGGGTGGTGATGCGAATTGGCTCAGGCATTAGCCTTCCCCCCTATAGTTCAATTTCGGCATGCCGGGTAGCGTGACAATTAATGTTAATGGCCACCGGCAGGCCAGCAATATGGGTGGGGAAATATTCAATATTGACGGCGAGCGCGGTCACCCGCCCGCCCAGCCCCTGGGGCCCTACGCCTGTTTCGTTAATAAGTTCAAGGAGTTCTTCCTCGAATTTAGCGTAAACAGGATTGGCATTACGCCGATTTATGGGCCTGAGCAGCGCTTTTTTCGCTAGCAGCGCCGCTTTTTCCATGGTACCGCCGATGCCTACCCCGACGACAATGGGGGCGGGCACGGAAAATTAGAGCCGGCGTTAAAAACGGTGTCGACAACAAACTTTTTACGCCGACCACGCCTTCGGCCGGCTTGAACATTTTGAGCGCGCTCATGTTTTCGCTGCCAAATCCCTTCGGCGCGAGCGTAATTTTTAGCTTGTCACCGGGTACCAGTTCAACATGCAGTATGGCCGGCGTGTTATCCTGCGTATTCTTGCGGTCAAACAGCGGATCGTCCACCACTGATTTACGCAGATACCCCTCAGTATACCCTTTGGCTACACCGGCATTGACCGCATCGGCCAGACTGCCGCCGGTGATGTGGACATCCTGGCCCAGCTCGACGAACACAACCGCCATACCTGTATCCTGACAAATCGGCATGGCCTCTTCCCGGGCGATGCAGGCGTTGGTCACCAGTTGGCCAAGAATTTCTTTGCCCAGCGGCGATTCTTCTTTTTCGCGCCCCGCTACCAAAGCGTCATAAATATCCGGCGACAAGTTATAGTTGGCTTCCACGGCGAGTTTGGCCACTGCTGCAGTAATTTGGGCAGCCTCAAGGGTGCGCAATTTTACTCCTCCTTAGTTATTTCCCCAGTTTAACCCGGGCGGCCGTCTTGGCCCGCACTTCTTCGGGGTCAACTTTTATACGGGCTACACCCGTTTCCATCGCGACGCGGGCCACTGCCGCGGCAACAGCCGGCGCTACCCGCGGATCGAACGCATCAGGTACCACATAGTCTTCCCGCAGCTCATCTTCGCTAATCAGGTCGGCAATAGCATAGGCGGCGGCAATCTTCATTTCTTCGTTAATCTGACGAGCGCGCACGTCAAGGGCGCCGCGGAAAACGCCGGGAAAGACGGTCACATTGTTAACCTGGTTGGGAGCGTCAGACCGGCCGGTCCCGGCCACTTTCGCGCCAGCCGCCTTGGCTTCGTCATACATAATTTCCGGCACCGGGTTAGCCATGGCAAAAACGATCGGGTCTTTCGCCATGCTTTGGATAATCTCTTTGGTAAAGGCGCCGGGAGCGGACACGCCGATCAGTGCGTCAGCACCTTGGGCCACTTCGGCCAAATTGCCGCGCAGGCCCTGTTTGTTGGTCGTGCGGGCGAGCTGCTGCTGAATGCGGTTCAAACCTGGCATCCCGTCATACAGTGCACCATTCACATCCACCATAATAACATTTTCAGCACCAGCATTGACAAGCAAGCGGCCGATAGCGCTGCCGGCGGCGCCTACGCCGTTAACAACGATTTTCGCGGTCTTCAGGTCTTTTTTAACGAAGCGCAATGCCCCGATAAGCGCGGACAAGGCGGCAATGGCCGTGCCATGCTGGTCGTCATGAAAAACGGGGATATCCATTTGTTCTTTTAATCTATCTTCAATATCATAACACTTCGGCGAAGAAAGGTCCTCCAAATTTATGCCGGCAAAACTGGGCTGCAGCAGTTTTACTGTTTCAATGATTTTGTCTGGGTCTTTGGTGTCCAGACAAATTGGGACAGCGTCCACATCGCCGAAAACCTTAAACAAGACGCATTTCCCTTCCATGACCGGCATAGCCGCTTCCGGGCCAATGTCGCCCAAACCAAGGACACGGGTACCGTCGGTAACCACGGCTACCAGGTTGCCCCGGCAAGTCAGTTCAAACGACAGGTCTTTATTAATCTTAATCTCTTTGCATGGCTCGGCGACGCCAGGGGTATAGGCAAGGCTCAAATCGCGCTTGTCGCGGAGCGGCACCTTGCTGGTCACACCCAGTTTGCCCTGGTATTCCCGGTGGAGTTTCATGGCTTCTTCGCGAACATTCATGCTTTTAATCCCCTCATTAATACAGCATAGTAAAAAAATTGGATACCACCATCATTGTAAGACAGCTTCCCCTGATAAGACAACACCTAATTTAATGACGGGAATGGCTGCTTCTGATCCGCGCAATTACCGGCGCCGCTTCCGGTGACACCAGATAGCGATAAGTAGTCTCCGGCACCAACTTGCTAATCTCTTCCCAGTTATCCTGGCGGATAAGTTCACGCACCCGCGACGCCGAGACAATCGTGCCGCCAACGGCGATACGGGGCATTACTTTAAAGGCAATGCCATACTGCGGCAATATTTCCGCCATAGCCTCGTTATAGGCGCGGGTAACCGGACAGTAAGGCTCATCGCCCACATAGCGGACAGTTACCTCCAGGGCCGGGGCAATATAGCGGGCAAAAATAGTGGCGTCAAGGCGCGTCTGGGCGGCTACCGTTTCTTCACCGCGGGTAAAGTAGCCGGGAAAGGTTGCTGCCGAAACAATATATTTTCCTCCTGGCAGCACAAGGATATTCTGGTAGTCAGCCAGCCCTTCCCGTACTAACCGCAGCCGCACATCAAAGGGGAAAAGCGAGCGGTCTTCGCTCACAACCAGCACAACGACAGCGGCATTTTCCTGGGCCGCTTTGGCAATGACCGCCTTATGTCCCAAAGTAAAAGGATTGCAGTTAACCACCACGGCCGCGCGTGGCCCTGCCGGCAAAGCAGCCGCTGCCTGGGCCAGTTCCCGACAATAACTGTCAATGGAGCCGATGCCGGCTTCGAGCAGGGCGGCATACGGCTCAGCACGGGCAATTTCCTTAAAGCCTAAGGAAGCGAATAAATGGGCTTTGCCGGGCCGAGTGAACACAAAATAGTGGTACCGGCCCCGCCGCGCCGCTTCCTGCATCAAATGGCTAACGACGGTGGCCGCCAGACCCTCGCCCTGTAGCGCCTCATCAACGGCAAAGTTACGCAGCACTTCCCCGGCCAGCGAGCCGGTTGCTACCAGCTGTTCGTGCCGGTATAGCCCCACGGTATATTCCACCGTTTCATCAAAGGTTAAACCAAAGCGCGCCAGAAAATCGCGCACTTCGGCCACTTCGCGCACGTTTGCCAAATTAACGACCCTTAGCTCGGCATCAGCCCACAGCATGTTCACCCCTCCACTTGCCGCACCACATCAATGATGGTGCCGTCACGGTATTCAACGGCGGCGACAATCCGCCCGCCGGTCTTGATTTTTGCTGGAACGCCAGCAATTTTTTCGGCCAGCGCCTTAAGTTCGCCAATTTCCTTCACCGGCAGGCCGGCGGCCACAAGTTTATCGCGCAAATCAGCCCGCCGCGGATTAACGGCCACCCCCCGTTCGGTTACCAGCACATCAATCGTCTCGCCCGGCGTCGTGGCGGTGAGCACTTTATCGACAATGATTGGCAACCGCCCTCGCAGCAGGTTGGCGACAACAATGGTCACTTTCGCGCCGGCGGCGGCATCGCTATGACCGCCTGATCCGCCCATGATCACCCCATCCGAACCGGTGACAACGTTGACGTTGAAGTCAGTGTCGATCTCGGTCGCTCCTAGGATAACGGCATCCAGTTTATTCACCGCGCAGCCAGCGTTAAAGGGGTTGGCATAAAAGCCGGCGCCCACCTCGAGATGGTTGGGGTTAGTGGCGATGGAGCGCACGGCCTCCAGGTCAAAGCCCTGCACATCAATGATCTTTTTAAACAGCCCCTTCTCCAGCATATCGACAAGGTAACCGGTAATACCGCCGAGCACAAAGCTGCCGGTGACGCCGGCCCGAAGCATCTTTTGCCGCACGAAGTGGGCCGTGGCCAGCGTCGCTCCCCCGGCGCCCGTCTGGAAAGCAAAGCCGTCTTTGATGAGTCCGGCTGCTTCGATGACGCGGGCCGCCGTTTCGGCCATTTTCAGGCCAACAGGGTCTTTCGTAATGCGGGTCGTACCCGACACAATCCCCTTGGGATCGCCAACACTATCCACTTTCACCACATAGTCGACCCGTGTCTGCGGAATCGACACCGGCGCCAGTGGATACTCCACCAAATGGTCGGTAACGGCAACAACACAATCAGCATATTCGGCATCAGGGAAAGCGTAGCCCAGCGAACCGCAGGCAGCCGGCCCCAGGACGCCGCTGATATTGCCATAGTCGTCGGCAGCCGGCGCAGCGATGAAGGCCACGTCAATTCTCAGCTCACCGCACTCAATGGCCCGAGCCCGCCCGCCATGCGTCCGGAGAATAACGGGCTGCGCCAGTACGCCACGGGAAACGGCTTGGGCAACCGGCCCAGACATGTAATTAGTATCGAGGGCGGTTACAACCCCGCTCTTAAAATGCTCGATTAGGGGGGCGTGAACGGGGAAAACGGAGCTTAGGGCTACTTTTAGATTTTTTAGTCCCAGTTTCGCCGCCGTCGCCAGCACCATGTTAACGACACCGTCCCCATTACGGAAATGGTGATGAAAAGATAAGGTCATACCGTCGCGAACGCCGGCGCGGTGGAAGGCTTCTTCCAGACTGGACAGCACTTTCGCCTCGCCGGGCCGCACGACCTTAACCCGCGGCGCCTGGCGGCACATATCCGGCACGGCCTTAAAGGCGCCGGCGAACGGTTTAACCGGGCCATAATCGTTAATAGTTTCGGGAATTTCCCGTCCGATCGCATTGATCATTGTCCTTCCTCCTCCCGTAGCCCAAGCAGCCTGGCCAGCTGCAGAATACGCTCGGCTCGGTTGACGATAGGGGCATCTACCATCTTGCCGTCCAGCGATGCCACCCCCGAGCCTTCAGCCTCAGCCTGGCGGATAGCCGCCACGACACGCCGAGCCCAGTCAATTTCTTTAGCGCTGGGATTGAAAACGCGGTGAATGATGTCGATCTGGCGGGGGTTGATTGTCAGTTTGCCGCGAAAACCAAGGTGTTTGGCAAAGGCGGTATCGCGCTCCAGACCGGCTTCATCATTCGCGTCGGTATAGGGGGTATCTATGGCCTGGATGCCGGCAGCTGCCGCGGCGTTGACGAGCAAGGTGCGAGCGGTAAGAATTTCGCTACCTTCCGGCGTGCGTTGCGCCCCGATGGCGGCCGTATAGTCCTCGGCCCCCAACGCCAGAGCGACAACGCGCCTGTCGGCCGTGGCGATTGCATACGCTTCGGCCAGACCGCGGGGCGTTTCAATCAGCGCAATTAAATTGACCGGTTTCTGCCCCGGCCGCTCGGCCAGCGCCACCGCTCTGGCCGCAGCCTCAATGTCGGCCGCGCACTGCACCTTGGGCACCAGCAAAGCATCAGGGCCGCAGGGCACGATCGCCCGAATGTCTTCTAACCCGAATGTGTCAAGCGGATTGATGCGCACCACCCGTTCGCTGCCCGCATAATCAACATACTTAAGCGCATGGGCTACCAGCAGACGGGCCGCGTCTTTCTCCTGGGGCGATACCGCATCTTCCAAGTCAAGAATGACCGCATCGGCGTCAAAGACGCCGCCATTTTGCAACATGCCAGGATTGTTGCCGGGAATAAATAGCATCGTTCTGCGCAGGTCCATCATACCATCTCCTCCCGCAGCGCTACGCCCGCGCGGGCCAGCGCTGCCAGTGTACGTGCCCTGATGGTGCAGTCCAAAGCGCCACGGTCAACGGCTTTGATATAGACATCGACCACGCCCGCTTCCCGCACCACGGCGGCAATAGTCTGGCGGATAGCGTTGCCATACTGGGCGAGGACAATACTTTCCAGTTCAATAGTAATACCGCTGCCCGGTGCAGCGGGAGCGACGACGACCATGATGTCGCTTGACTCCAGCGTGCCGGCCTGGGCGGTCTTTACAACCTGTACCATATAATTTCCCTCCTTAATATAGACATGCTGCCTTCCATGCAGAAGGCAGCCGCTACGGTAGTTACGTCGATGCCAAGCACAACCCGGCAAAACCGTCCAGGTTGTCGGACTGAGGACCGACGACGCCGATTATCAAATAGGTTTTCGTCTTCGGATCGTACTTATATTCGTGGAACAAACGGAAGCCTTCAATCTCCTCGGTGTTGCGCACATGGGTCCGCGGCCCGGAACAAACCCATATGTCGTTACCGATGCGAATATGCCCTTCGTCGCTGTAACAAACGTCCAAGCCTTCGGCAATGATCGCCTTGACTTTTTGTTCTACCTCACGTAAGTCCGCATCAAGTCGCATAGGGTACTCCAGCACAAAGCCATGGTGGACGTCGCGGTGCCCAAACTCTAAAATGGCACCATAGTCGTTAACCAGTACCCGGGTTGTCAAATCTTCCGCCGTATGGGCCATTTTACGGTAACGCAGCGTTTTGGTCACCACATTGAAAATCTCCTGGGGAAAAGGGCCAAAGACGGTAGGCCGCACGACAATAACTTCGCCGCCTACACCGATCAGCACGTCGGCGTTACGCTCTAGGAGCGGATATATAAGGTCAAAATGCTCAACAATTACCCGCTTTCCTTGCGCCAGGGCCTTTTGCACCGCCTCTGCCAGAACATGGAGCTGCGTAAACGCCGTTTCAAACCGGATGTCGACATGGTAGGTATGGCTGGAAAAAAAACCTCTGTCGACGTTTTTAAGGAGCGGCAACGGCCGGATATTGACGCCGTCGTCGTCATTCGTCAACTCCAGGCCGGGAAACATACCTTTCACCAGGGATGACTTGCCTGCTCCGGCATCACCGATAATCCCGATCAGCCGGTCCAAAGGCGATAGATACCGTTCGCCGAGTTGTTCACCCAGAATATACATCCGGTTCCGGCCCCGCGGGGCAAAATAACTGGCATACATGAGCTGTTCGCCAATCAGCGATTTCATAAACTGCCTCCCGTTTGTTACCCGGCCATGGGTTACTGCTTGCGCGCCCGGCGCAGAGCCAGGATGCGCTGCATTTCATTGTAAACAATCATATAGCCTTCGTCCACGCCCATGCCCGGCTTGGCCAACATCTGCGCCGGCTGGGTGGCCATGGCGATGTGCACGCACACCTGGGCAGAGCGGTCGGTCTCATTGCAAGTGCCGCCCTGGTAAGCGCCGATGCCTTTTTGCTTGCAATAAAGAATGGCTTCGATGATGTTATTAATACCGCCAAGGTCGGGGGTCTTAATCTGCAACATGTCACCGGCGCGACGGTCGGCGAACAGTTTGATGTCCTCATAAGTGTTGCACCACTCGTCGGCCACTACTTCCACGCCGATGCCGGCCGCATGCAGGCGAGCGGTCAGGTCGGCCAGAATGTCGATCTGTTTGTCGCGGTCCTCAATATCAATCGGACCCTCGATGCGCAGTTTCAGCGGTGCTGCCGCCTGCTCTAGTTTGGCGAAATAAGCGACGATTTTTTCAAGGTCGTTGTTAAACGCTAAGCCGATCGTGCCATAGGTATCGATGTGCAGCACCGGGTTGTAATCGTCGCGGGTACGCAGTTTCATTACCCGGTTTTTCAGCCACTGGACATACTCTAAGAGTTTTTCGCCGTTCTCCCCCAGTTTTTCCTTCACATTATTAATAAGACCATGGGGTAAAACTTGCGCCTGCTTAATAATCATTTTGTCGGCGTTGTCATAGCGGTCATCGCCCGACTGGGTGAAAATGGGGATTTCCTGGTCGCTGACCTGGGTATTGTATTCCTCGGCGATGACTTCGCACATCAATTTTTTCTTTGCTTTAGCCACGGCGTCGAGGATGGCCTGGGTAACGCCATAGCGCAGAGCGGTGTGAATTCGTTTGCCGGTAGCAGGATCGCTTAAGTTGTCGATTTCCTCGGCCAGGGCTCTGAAAGAGGTGAGTTCGCGGCCCACCAGCCGAGGCTTGATGTATTCTTCGATCAGGGGAATAAAATCGTTGGCGAGGAACAGGGGGTCACGGCCGCCGGCGCCGCTGTACTGCACCGCGGCGCAGTCGCCGTAGGCAACCTGGCCGTCTTCCAGGACCAGCATAACCGAAACTGCCTCCCCGGCCTGGCGTACTGCGGTAAAGCCGGGAGTGATAGGTTCGCCCAAATAGGTAAAGCCGTCATGGGCGGCGCCGGCTTTAATCGCCCGCTGGTCGTCAAAATAGAAGCCTGTCATCCCTTTAGCGCACACTACGTCCATTATTTTCATAAGCTACCTCTCCGTTCATGTTTTTTCAGTTCACGATTTAGCGCGGTCTGCCGACCAGGCGGCCATTGGAAATGGCGTAAATATCATCAATCACCATCTGGAAGCTCGGACTGCGGCCTTCCGCCTTGCCCCGCTCCTCAATCTTAGCGCGGTGGAAGTCGATAATGTCCTGGGTAAAGGGCAAATTGCCCACGTCAAAGAGGCGAACGGCGCCGTTGTTGTCGCGGGCCGGTAGGATTTTGTTAAGATTGAACTTACTGGGGGCGAACGGAACGTCGAGAACACCGGCGGCAAAGGCCCGCACCGTGCCGACGGCGTAGTCGCCGCCGCCAAGTTCAAAGACCTTATCAAGCAGACAGCGCGTCTCGGCCTTGATGATTTCTATCTCGGCCTCTACTTCCTTGGTCAGGGGGAAGGGCTGGTCTCTGAGCATGTTAATCATTTGCTTGGTTGCCCTGAGGCCCTGAGCGTTGGCTTCCTTGGTCGGGATGCCCAGCGCCTCGTGCGGCGTCTTGACGATAACTTTGGTCGCCTTGGCCAGTGCGGCGGCAGCAGCGCCCCAGGAGATAACGGCAAACGCTTTAGCCTCGTCCTGCGGGAAACCGCCCATCCATTGATGAAATACCGTTGTCAACACGCAGTCGGTATAGCCGTGCTTGGCGAAATACTCTTCGGCCAGGGCTTCGAGGGCTTTGATTGCGGCCACGTCCTGTATAAGATTGCCGCACTGGCCGTAGCCCAGGGTAATATTTTTAACGCCCTGTTCGGCCGCGAGAATGCCTTCGATGATGGCCACCGCGTGGGAAATGCTGGGCGGAACAAGCGTACCGGTCAAGGGACCAAAAGGTTCGCGGTTGATTTCGATGCCGTGTTCCGCATAAATGCCGACCAGGCGGTCGCAGTACTGCCAATCAAGGATGGTTTTTTCCAGGGAAACACTCTTGGCATAGGGGATGTTGTACGAAATGCCGCCGCCTTCGTAGGAAGTAAAGCCGCCGGCCAGCGTAATTTCGGCCAGCAGGCGGGCATCTGGCGTGCCATGCCGTACCTGCAGGGGGGCATCCACGTTTTCCACCACTTTGCGCACTCCAGCCACGCCGTGGTTAACGGCCGGAAAGCCATTAAGAAGGGAACGGCCAGCCCGCAAGCTTTCTTCAATGCCGTTTTGCGCTTCTTTATACTGATTCTGGCGAGTGTAGCTGTCGATGGTGGTCGGCAGAAGGTCGGCTTCCCCCTCTTTTTTAAGGAAATTCAAGAGTTCGATATGGTCGTCGATCAGGGCAACACCGGCACGGGGTTGAGTCAGCGTCTCGCCTTTCTGCTTGGCCTTGACCAACCGCTTGGCAAACTGCCGGTTGGCCGGAATATTTTCGTGGTACTTTATCGCCTCGTCAAAATCCACGTCCCGGCCAGTTGGCCACTGCTTGAGCACTTCGGCCCGGACGGCATAAAATTCGTCATGCGTCCATTTCTTATTTTTCAATTCCATGACTGTCCCTCCGAACAATGTATTTTTTCATCATGCGCACAGCCGTATCAGGATAGTCTTCCCCCAGCAGCCCCATGGCCGCCATGATGTACTGCCGGTCGATCAGAAACTCCGGTTGCTGCGGTTTGAGAATATGGGGATTGGCTTCTTCAAATACAATTCCCTGAAGAATGGCTTCCGGGTGCGGGTTGTTGATTATGACGCCGCCGGTGCCGACGACGGTGGTTACGCCGGTCAAATCTTTACCGGTCTGGACAAAAGTCGACCCGAAGGGGGTAAAATATGTTTCGAGCTGCCCGACATGCCGGTCGGCGCTTAGCTTGGTGCACGCGCAGCCCATGGCGATTTCGATGCGCTCTTCTTCTGCCGTTTGCGGCAAATATTCAATATTGGCCTCCACTTTGGCCACATAGGCGGTTACCGCTTCTTCGGATGTCTCCGCATAGGAGCTGATCAAGCGCGCGCCGGCCGCTTTTAAGAGTGCCCCGGCGCTGTAGCGCATGCCCAAATCGCCTTCTACCGTCCGTTTGGCAAACGGTTCGGGCAGACCGCGCAAGGCTACGCCCGGTTTAGATGGTTCACCTTTGCCGATGGAATAGACATCAGTCGTCGCGCCGCCAATGTCGACGACCATGAGATCGCCCAAGCCAGGCTCGTTGTCCGTGCCGCAACTCAGCAGCTCGGCCGCCCGCAGCACGGCGGCCGGCGTCGGCATTACCATGCGGTCGACAAACTTATTAGCCTTATTCAGACCCTTGGCCTCGACGATGCGCTTTAAAAACACATCGCGAATCGTGGCCCGGGCCGGCTCGATGTTAAGTTCATGCAAACGGGGCATGACATTTTCGGTATGATAGACATCCGTCATGGTCGCAGCCAGTATCTTGACCACCGCCGGCGCGACCGATTTATTGCCGGCCACCACGACCGGCACGTTTAGGCCAGATGCGGCCAGCATCTTGGCGTTGTGGAGAATTACCTCTTTATTGCCGCCGTCAGTGCCGCCGGCGAGCAAAATAATTTCCGGTTTTAGCCCGGCGATTTCTTCAAGTTCATAGTCGCTCAGCTCATGACAGTATACGCCCAGCACCTTGGCGCCGGCGCCGAGCGCCGCCCGTTTAGCCGCCTCGGCCGTAAGCTCCGGCACCAGCCCGATGGCCACCATCTTCAGTCCGCCAGCGGCGCTGGAGCAGCCGAGCACCTTGGCAAACTCAAGGCGCCCCGTTTTGGCAAAAAGCTTGTCCAACGCCTGGTTGAGGCCTTCCATTATGTCGGTTTCGACGGTAGTAATCCCGCGAGCGGTGCCCAAGATAACCTCCCGCGCCACGTCTACCGCCGTAATCTTGGTATAGGTGCTGCCAAAATCGATCAGCAACACATTAGCCATGGAGAAGGCCCCTTTGCGCCAAATCATGCTTTAGGTCGGCAATAACCTTATCCGGCAGGGTGCCGGGGGCATACACGCGATCGTACCCCATTTCCTTGAATTTGGCTTCAACGGCAGCAAAGTCGGTCTTGCCAACAACAAGGTTGCCGCCTACATAAAGCAGGATGTCGCCAATCCCCGCTTCGCGGCACATATCGCGCAGGCCGCGGCAGTCGATTTCGCCGTGCCCGTAGAGCGACGCCACCAGAATCGCTTTGGCATCGGTTTCAATAGCGGCGTTGACAAAGTCTTTCTGCGGTACCAACACGCCGAGATTAACAACGTCAAAACCGGCGGCGGTCAGGGCATGATCGAGAATTTTATTGCCCACCGCATGGCAGTCGGCGCCAATGACACCTAAAATAATTTTCACCTTATCGTTTTGCATGTCCCCTTACTCCTTTTCTAACGTGTTTTGGCCTGCAGCCAACTTAGAGGATTATGACCGTTAATCTTGCCAATTTGCGGCTAATACCTGGGCTACGCGTCAGCTCCCGCAGGGTTGATAACAGCTGCGCGGCGGCAATCAGCCACTCTTATTTTGTTCATTATGTAATTTTTTAGTTAGCAAAATAAGCATTCCCCGGCGGCGCCACAGTATGTAATCACTCCCTTAAATTGGATTAATCCATTAATCCAAATCTAGTTCTGTTTAATATTATGGCATAAGTTTGTCTAAAGTTCAACAAATTTCGCAATATAAAAAAAGAAAAAACCGTCAAACCCTTGAACGGTTTTGACGGTAAGAACCGAACCAAATTACCGTAAGATGTGACCGGCAATGACCATGCGCTGGGCCTGGTTGGTCCCTTCGTAAATCTGCGTAATCTTGGCATCGCGCATGAAGCGCTCCACGGGATATTCACGGCTGTAGCCGTAACCGCCGAAGATTTGGACAGCATCGGTGGTAACCGCCATGGCAGCATCGGAGGCAAACATCTTGGCCATTGCCGCTTCTTTGGCATAGGGCAGGTTATTGGATTTATTGTAGGCCGCCCGGTAGGTCAAAAGCCGGGCCGCCTCTTCAACCGCAACTTGCTGTCGCCACTTCCAGGCCACCGGCAGTCATAGCACCGCAGAACACCACTTTCTTGGCATTTTGGGTAATGTTGACAAAGCCGCCGGCCCGGCAATCCGTGGTCCGAATTTACTGACATTGACTTTGCCGTAAACATCAAGTTCGGCCATACCAAGGCAGGCCAGATCCGGCCAGATCCAAACCGCCGCCGTTGTAGAAATCGAACTGACGGGGATGGTCGAGAATTGCTTCGGGATTAATCGAACAGCCGAACAACAAACCCGATGTCGGTACGCCGCCGATGAGGCCGGGCTTGATTTGCTGCGCCGCGCTATACAGTTATAGCGTCTGAGCTACCAGTTTGGCAACAATTTGATGCAGTGAGCCCTGGTCAATTTCATAGTAAAAAACGATTATTTCCTGGCCAGCCATCGCCAAATGTCGCACCAGATGCTCCCGTTCCTCACAGACCAGGAGAACGCGATGGGCGGCAATAAACTGCCGTAATTCATCCCGGTCACCGGCAAGAGTTACATCCAACTCCAGGCCAGTAATGTTAACCCGCGCCAACAGCCGTTTAAGGGCCTCAACAAACCGGTCGGTCAGGGCAATCACGCCAATAATGCTGCCAGCCGGCAGCCGCGCCAGCTTTATAACCGCCTCCAGGCTGGGCGCCGTAGCCGCGGCAATCAGTTTCGGACTTGGCCCCATAAGTTTGGTGACGGCCGCCTGATGCTCCATTGTTGTCACCACTAAGTCGCAGGCGTGAAGAAGCTCAACCGGCACCTTCCCGCTTTCCAGTTCGCCAAGCAGCACCGGTTCGAACTGAACGTTTGCTACCTGGTCAATCTGCCGGATAAAGCGGCGGGCAAATTCGGCGGTGCATTCCACTACAGCAACCCGCAGCTGGCGAACCGCCTCGGCTTTTTCTTTGGCGCGAATAGCAACAAAGGCGGCAAACTGTTCGACCGTGAAGCCTAAGTCCAGCACTTTGGCCATGGCATCGTCAATGATGCGCAATAGCCGTTCCCGCCGGCTGCCGGCAACAGCGCCAAAATCGCCGCTTTCGGTTTCGGCCGCGCGCACAAACGTACCCCGGCCCTGGCGCGCTTCCAGAATGCCCTCCAGTAATAGCTCCTTGTAGGCGGCGCTAACCGTGTTGCGGCTTATGCCTAGTTCGGCGGATAATTCACGTTCGGTCGGCAGTTTGTCCCCTGGCTTGTACTCGCCGGTTTTTATTTTTTCCAGAATAAAATTTTTCACTTGCAAATAAATAGGGATACCTACTCGCTGCAAAAACATCGGGCTCACCCTTATCTAGGCTTGCTCGCTGAAGCCAAACCATCAATATGTTATTTCCCGGCAATATCGATAAACTCCGCCTCAACCTGTCCGTCTGCCGTGATGGTCAGGATGCCAATACTGGGTCTGCTACCGCCGCGGGGCCGGGCCGCACTGCCGGGATTGAAAATGAGCAGCCGGCCGTGGCGGGCGAGATACGGAACATGGGTATGGCCAAACACCACGATGTCGACTTCGTACTTTTCGCCCCACCATACCAGCTCGTCAATCCTTGCACGGGCCTGGTAGCGGTGGCCGTGAGTCAGCCAGATTTTCTTGCCGCCGGCATCAATAAATTCGTCGATTTTAGCCGCAGTGGGACCATCGCAATTGCCGGCCGCAGCAATCACCTCGAGCCCGCTAAGTTCGGCGAGCACATTAGCGTCCTGGCTGTAGTCGCCGGCATGCAACCACAAATCCACCGGCCCGCTGGCGTAAACCGCCCGCCGAATGGCCGCCGCGTCGCCATGGGTATCGCTGATAACGCCAATCCTCATCGCTGCCGCTCCGCAAGCATCGCAGCCATTTGCCGCAAGGCTTTGCCACGATGACTGACCGCGTTTTTTTCGGCGATGGTCAGTTCGGCCACCGTTTTCCCCAGCTCAGGCAGATAAAGGAGAGGGTCATAGCCAAAACCACCCGTCCCGCGCGGCTGCTCTAAAATAATTCCCTCGCAGGTGCCTTCGGTTACCAGCAGCGTACCGTCTTCATCAAGAAAAGCAAGGACGCAGCGGAAACGCGCCGACCGCCGGTGAGCCGGTACGCCAGCCAGTTCGCGCAGCAGCTTGGCGTTGTTGGCTGCATCGCCCGCCCCCTCTCCGGCATAGCGGGCAGAAAAAACGCCGGGTGCGCCGCCTAAAGCATCTACTTCCAGCCCCGAATCGTCGGCTAAACAGGCCATACCGGTATAGCGGGCATAATGTTTGGCCTTTAATACGGCATTGGCTTCGAAAGTATCGCCGTCTTCCACGGCGTCGGGGACCGCGCCAAAGTCGCGCAGTGACCGCAAAGTAACAGGCAAGTCCGCCAGGGCGGCGGTAATTTCCGCAACTTTGCCGGCATTGCGGGTAGCTACGACAATCTCTTTCACGGCACCCGCCCCACTTTCCACGACAATTCACCCAATACTTCTTTTTGATAGTCGATCAGTTCGGCAATGCCCCGTTCACCAAGCGCCAGCATCTCGGCGAGCTGTGCCTTGGTAAAGGGATGTTTTTCCCCGGTGCCCTGCACTTCCACCAAATCGCCGTTGCCGGTCATAACGATATTCATATCCACAACGGCGGCTGAATCCTCGGCGTAACACAAGTCGAGCACGGCTGCCCCATCAACGACGCCCACGCTGACGGCGGCGAGAAAATCTTTAACCGGAAAGGGCTTTTCAGGGTCAGTATAAATAGTGTTGACGGCGTCTACCAGGGCGACGAACGCCCCGGTAATAGAAGCGGTGCGGGTGCCACCGTCAGCCTGGATGACGTCGCAGTCGATCCAAATCGTTCGTTCCCCCAAAGCCTTGAGGTCTACAACGCTGCGCAGCGCCCGCCCGATAAGCCGCTGAATTTCATGAGTCCGACCGGTCAAGCGGCCTTTGGCCGCTTCCCGGATATTACGCGTCTGGGTAGAGCGGGGTAGCAGTGAATATTCGGCCGTAATCCAGCCCTCGCCGGTGCCTTTGAGAAAGGGCGGTACCTTGTCTTCAAGCGTGGCGGCGCATATGACTTTGGTGTCACCGACCTCAATAAAAACCGAACCTTCGGCGTGTTTTAAATAATGGCGGGTAATCGAGATTGGACGCAGGTCAGCAGCCTGCCGACCGTCAATTCTCATGCAAATGCCTCCTAAACTCTGGTTAAAGTATACTGCTCCTGGTCTTGCAAGAAATAATGCTGGAACTTGCCTTGCTTGGCGGCGGCCTGTACGGCTTCGACCGCACCCTGCCGGCAGCGTAAGCAGCTGTTTCGAGGGATGATACTGATAAAAGCAGATTTGTAGCCGAACCCGTACCCTTCGGCTTCGGTCGCGATCGTTATATAGCCATGACAGCTCGGACACTGCCGCACTGTTTCCACCTGGTGCTCGCGGATGCCACTGTCGTCATAATAAATTCCCCGCCGGCGCTGCCAGAAATCGCCGGCCTGCGCCACCGCCCGGCGGCGCAGTTCATCCCGTCGCGCCCATGTTTCCCGCCAGTCCTGCACCAGACGGCGAATATAGGCCGTAGTCGCCGCGGATTGTTGGCGGACAGACGGGTCGAAATCAGGCTCAACGACCTTGCTGTAGTCCAAACCGGCCATTGCCAAAATAATCCCGGTATTGACATAGGGCAATGCGTCCTCAATTGAATAGCCGCCTTCCAGAACAGCAATATGGGCCTTTAGTTTGTCCGCCAACCGGGCGTAGCCCTGGGCGGTAATCGCCATGTTGGCCAGCGGGTCGCTATAATGATTATCCTGCCCGGCCGAGTTGATCACTATGTCAGGCCGAAACTCTTCCAAAACCGGCAAAATCAAGTTGTCCAGCACATAGTGCAGACCTTCGTCGGTCGTCCCCGGCGGCAGCGGCAGATTCATGGTTGTAGCAAGTGCTCCCGGGCTGCCCATCTCGTCCGTAAACCCGGTGCCTGGATACAGAGTGCGCCCGTCCTGATGAAAGGAAATAAACAAGGTGTCGGGGTCATGATAAAAAATATCCTGCGTTCCATCGCCGTGGTGCACATCGGTATCAACAATGGCCACCCGGCGCACCCCATAGCGGCGGCGCAAATATTCTACCATAATGGCCTCAATGTTGATAGTGCAGAATCCCCTGGTCCCATGAACAACACGCATGGCATGATGTCCGGGAGGCCGCACAAGCGCAAAGGCCCGCGCCACTTCCCCGGTCATAACGGCGTCGGCGGCCGTCATGGCGCCGCCGGCCGAGACAAGGTGGGCATCGGTAATCAGGGAAGCGATATCCGGCACGCCAATATGAACGGCCTCGACGTCACGTATTGACGCCAGACGCGGCTTATACTCGCGGATATTAGCCAGATCAAGGATGCCTTCCTCGACAATTTGGTCGCGGGTATAAAGTAGCCGCTCCTCCCGTTCGGGATGGGTCGGCGTGATTGCCCAGTCAAAAGCCGGAAAAAAGACTAAGCCCAACCCTTTACCTTGCATCGCTGTCCCTCCCTTCGCGCCAGGCGGCAACAACACCTGGCCGGATTTGCTGCTGACAGGTCAAAATTTTGCCGGTCGTACTAAAACCGCGCACCAAGTTAAACTCTTCCTCATAAACCGTTTCCGCTTCGCCGACCGGAATGCCAAACTGCGCCGCCCGCTCGGCCAAGTGGCGACCAGCCAGGTCGCGAATGTCAGCCAGTCGGATCTGCCGCCGCGTGAGTGGCGCGCGTAAGGACTGTTCCGCAACCGTATAATACCCCTGGGCAGTATCAGCCCGTACCGTTACCGTCAGCGTCGGCCGGGCAACAGCCGCGCCGACGGCGTTAGCCACTACTGCCCGGTCAGGGACATGCACCGGCACGCCTAATTTAGTCGCCACTACCGTCGCGAGGGCGGCGGCGCCGCCGACGGCAACGATGCGGCGGGGACTAAACCGTAGGCTGTGGACAATGTCATCCACTTTATAAACCGGCCGGTTATGATGTTCAGCCAACATACCGGCAATGGCCTGACAAATCGTCGCGGCGGCCGCGTCCAAAACGGCGCGGGCCGTTTCCTCCGCATGCCTAGCCGGATCGAGCCGGTGCATTGCCGCCAGCGCCCGTTCGCGGTCGCCGAAACTGGCTATACCGGCGACAATCATGGCATCCGCCACCGTCGGCACAGGGCCGCCGGTGGCCATGGCCGGGCCGCGCCGCTCAGGGCCAACGACGATGGCGCCTCCTTCCCGACGCACGAAACTGTCGCCGCCAACCCCTACCGACTTAAGCCAAAAAGCCCTTACCGCCGTCGGATAGCCGTTGATGCTGGCGCCCCGAACGGCAAAGAGCGGCGTGCCGCTCCGCCATAGAGCAATATCGGTAGTGGTGCCGCCAATATCCAGCGATACAGCCTCATCAGCAACGTCGGTCAAAGCCATGATGCCCAGTACGCTGGCCGCCGGGCCGGTGAACACGGCTTCCACGGGCTGGCGCCTGGCAGCTGGCAGGGGCAGTGTCCCGCCGTCGGCTTTGAGAATATATACCGGCGCGGTAATACCGCGCTCGGCTAGCGCCCGTTCGACCGCATCGGCAAAGCCGGCAAACCGGCGCCACACGGCGGCGTTATAGTAGGCCGAATTGGTCCGCCGCCAAAAGTTGAGCGAACCGCAAACTTGGGAAGCCAACGTAATATGTTCCGGCTGGGCCGTCTGTTCGACCCACTGGGCCACTGTCAGCTCATGAGCCGGATTGCGCACGGCAAATTTGCCGGAGACGGCAAAAACGCGCCGGCCGGCCAGCCGGCGACAGGCAGCGGCTGCCTCCTCTGGTCTGGGCGCCGCCACTTCCCGTCCCCGGTGATCAATATAGCCAGACAGCACTACCGGCTCTTCCGGCACCATACCGGCGATGTCCAGCCCTGGACCGGGAATGATTATAAGCCCGACTTGGTCGGTCTTATTCTCGACCAGGGCGTTGGTAACAATCGTTGTCGACAGCGCCACCCGTTCGATGCTGTCGGCCGTAAACCCAGTCAAAGCGGCATCCATCGCGGCGAGAATTCCGGCTAAAAGTTCGCCATGAGTGGTAGGGCGTTTGGCTTGGGCAACGACCTGGCCGCCGCAGACGATAACGGCGTCCGTAAACGTACCGCCCACATCAATCCCCAGTAACATACGTCATCCCTTCTTCCTGCAACTGCGCTTTTTTCAATATTCACCATGGGCGCAGGCAATCCTCCCTAAGGTCTGGAAATCTTATACAAAGCGGTCTGGTAGCGGGCTTGGCCACCGATCTGAAAAAGTCCGACACAGACAAAAAAGGAGGATAGTTGTAGTCTATCCTCCCCTGGATGGCTTTAACCTGCCGCCGGCGTGCGAGCCTCCACCTCGGCATAGTTCTTGATAATCACGATCGGTGTCTGCTCTGACGCATTGCCAAAGGGATTATCAATAAGGATCTGCGCCAGGCGCTTGGGGTCAAGCCCTTCGGTAACGCCCAGCACGGCCGCGCGTTTCAGGTCGTTGACATCGGCCACTGCTGCGCCATAGCAGCCCAGCCGCTTTTTAATCTCTTCCGCTACCCCGCTCGGATTGGCCGGCCCATACACAATATGTTTGTCAAATGGCGGCATCGTCCCGGTTACATCATCAATCAGCGCCGCCTGCTCACCGGCCAGTTGGTAAAACACGCCGCTCTTGCCGACCAGTTTGGCCAGCATGCCGATAATCATGGCGAAAAATACGCGCCACTCACCCTCATGGTTCATGGCTGCCTGCATGCCATAAATACTGGACAGGCTTCCTTTCTGCGGCACAAACCGGCACATAATCCGCGCCAAAAAACCTGGGTTGAGTTCTTCCGGACGGGTGATACGCCCTTGGGTAATGGCGACGACGCTTTCGGCCACAGAAACAACATCGCCCGGTCCTACCCGGTCTTTAGCATATTCTTCAATGATATCCACAATATTGTCTTTGGGAGTCAAAATGCGCGTGCGCACCGGCTCCAATTTTAGTTCCGCCATAACACTACCTCCTATGCTGCCGCGCCTGCCGCCAGGGCCCGCTGGATTTCGTCGGCCGTCATTACCAGCCGCGCTTTCTGGATATACCAGTCAGAACGGGCCACTACCTGGTAGACAATGTCAATAGGCATGTCTACCATCTGCCTGAGGGCATCCCGGATGTCCCCATGTTTAGCCGTGAACTGCACGGTGAGAATTATTGTGCCGCCGGTCGTCTTGGGAATGATAATGGCCTCCCAGTAGCCGTCGGTGCGGGGATTGGCCTCAAGGGTCAGCCGTGATTGAACCTCCGCCAGGTCGTACTGCTCATAGGGCAGCAAATGCCGGGGATAAGCATCCATAATGGTGCCGTCCTGCGTTCCTTTGTTGACAAAAGGAACTTTGCAGGAAAAAACAGCCTTGTCGGTGCTAAGCTTGTCTAAAACAAAATCAGTGCGCTGGTCAACGAGGAACTCAAACTCCGCATCGCCCTGCCGGACAATATATAGCCACACGGCGAGGATAACGATACCGGCTATAACCAAAAGCCAGGTGAGAAACTCCACTTGTTACTCCTCCATCTTCCAATATTGCACTCCGCCGCCCGCCGGCGGCGGAGTGCCAAGCAAAAAGGTCATTACCATTGTTGCCACAGCCTGCTGCTGTTTAGACGTCAGGCATAGTCGCCATGTCAACTTTTTCAAAGGCAGGAAGCGGCCCGGGGATAATGCGGGCCGCCAGCCGTCTGGCCCGTTCCAGGTCAGCGGAAAAACAAAACCGCACCGAACCTGGTCCATTGCCTCGTAGGTCATACTCAGCCAGCAGGCTGACAGCATCGAGAGCCGTTTCCCGAGCCGGATTGACAATGGTTACCGCCGGTCCCAGATAACGGCTAATAACGGGGCTAATAAACGGATAATGGGTACAGCCAAGAATAAGCGCATCCACGCCTGCATCCCGGAGCGGCCGAAGATACTCGGCCACTGCCGCTTCCACTGCCGGACCTTCCAGTTGTTCCCGTTCGATTAACGGCACCAGCTTGGGACAGGCTTGAAGAGCGACAACGGCCTTGGCATCAATGGCCTTGGCCGTCCGCTCGTGCAGGCCACTGGCCACCGTCGCTTGGGTGGCGATGACGCCGATCCGTCCGCTCCGGCTGGCCGCCAACGCCGACCGTATGCCGGTATTGACCCCCACCACCGGAAAGGGAAACTCGCGCCAAGCCATATCGAGGCCAACCGCGGTCATAGTATTGCAGGCTACTACTACCATCTTTACCTTTTGTTCCGTAAAAAACCGCAAAATTTGTCGCATAAAGGTCAAGATTTCCGCCGGCGGACGATCACCGTAGGGTATGCGGGCCGTATCGCCGAAATAGATAAAGTGCTCGTCAGGCATCAGTTCCAATAACTCTTTGACTACCGTCAGCCCGCCAATTCCAGAATCACATACGCCAATCGGCCAATTGTCGCCCATAGCGCCGCCTCCTTACACTATCAGCAATATTCTCTCCGCAATTTATATTATTCTATGTGGCGCTGAGCCGCTTGCGCCAATTTGGCGTAAATCGCCTGTGGCAGACGGATAATTTTGCCGTTTTGGTCGGTAAAAACGTTTTGCGTACGGCCAGTCGCCAGCAGCACCCCGTCTGCTTCGCGCACGACACGATACGCAAATACCATCTTGACGCGGGAAACCTCGACTAGCTCTGTTTCAATAAGTATGTAATCGTCAAACCGGGCCGAGGCACGGTATTGACAACTGACATCGGTAATCGGAAACAGGATACCTTGGTCCATGAGATCAAGCAGGTAAATACCCGCCTGCCGCAGATATTCCACCCGTCCCATCTCAAACCAGCGAAAATAGTTCGAGTGGTGGACAACTCCCATCATATCTGTTTCCACAAACCGTACCTTATCTCTTACCGTAACCATCAGGCTTCCTCTTTCTCCTGTACCAATTCGCACACCTTGGCCGCCGCTTCTTTAATCAGGATTACCAGCGGACGGTTTTCCAGGCCGACGATATCAAAGTGGTTTTGACTAACGGGGATTAAAATTTTACGCGCATCGCAGGATGCGACCGCTTCGGCGATACCGGGAGTTATTTCCCCCATAAGAGCATTGGGAATAACAATCCCAATCGGCCCGACGACAATATCGGCCTTGCGCAAGGTAACCCTGACCGCATTTTCGCCGGTTGCCCCGCGGGCTGCGCCGGCCCGTACCATGTTGTTGGTAGCCATGGCATTAGTGCCAAGGGCAATTACTTCCGCTTTATCCCCCAGCTGGGATATAATCTGCGTGACAAGCTGGACGCCAAGGCCGCCGCCCATGCCGTCTACTACCGCTATACGCATACTCATCTCCTTTCTATATATCACTGCGCCTGGCAATGACCCGATGGGCAATATTGGCGCAGTGCGTTTCTTTGATCAAAACCGCGAAAACCAGACCGGCGGCCAATACGGCGGCACAGAGCCACAAAGCGCCCTGATAGGCTTCGAGGGGATATACTTTTACGCCATCCTCGATAATTCCCTGCCAGCGCCGGTCAAGCATCCAGCCAAACAGCGGCTGAATTAGCGCCGCCCCGACAAAGGCCCCGACGTTAGCCGTGCCGGTCGCCATTCCCGTCATAGCCGGCGGATTAACTTCTTTGGCGCAGGCTAAGGTCAGACTGACGGCGGAAGCGCCGGCGCCGATGATGAACAGGATGGAAAAGAGGGCCCATCCGGGCGGGTGGCCACCGTTCCAGACGGCAATCGCCAGACAGCCTGCTAAAATAAGAACCGCGCCGAGCACATAAGGCCAGCGGCGGCAGCGGCTCCGGTCGGACAGGTAGCCGAGCAGCGGTCCGATCAGCATATAACCTAAGGACAGGGCAGCTGCATAATTGGCGGCTGCTATTCGCGTCATGCCATAAACTTGCATAAAATAAGGGACGCCCCATACGCCGGCCAGCGCCATAAAAACGCCATACATGCAGGCCGAGGCCAGAAACGGTGGCCAAGTATACCAATTAGCCCACACCGTCCGCAGACTATCGGTAATGCTGGCACAAGACTCGCCATCCGCCGGCATCACCGTACCTTCGCGGCTTTCGATCTCAGCAATCGACGGCCACCCCAGGTCCGTGGGCCGGTCCCGCACCACTAACCAACAGTAAACGGCTACTACGGCGGTAGCGACGCCAATAATATAAAAGGAAATTCGCCACCCTACCGCTTCCACCATGATGGCCAGCGGCGTCGCGGCCAATAGCGAACCGGCCATGCCGATAAAGGCCGACAGCCCGGACATGGTGCCGAATTCGCGGGTTAGAAACCAATCGGCGTAAATCTTTACAATATTTATATAAACAAACGAAACGCCTAACCCGATTATAAACCGGGCAGCATATAAAAAAGGCAGGTCGGGTGCCCAGCCAAAAGCAAAAGCGCCACAAGCCATTACCGCCGCCGAAATGGTAATTGTCCGGCGTGGACCGAAACGGTCTGCCGCAATTCCGGCCGGTACCTGCAGTGCCGCATAAGTATAAAAATAGATGGACGAAAGCACGCCCAGCTCTGACGCGCGGGCAATATTAAAATCGCGCATCAAGCTGTCGGAAACGACGCCTGTCGCCACCCGGTGAAAATATACGATTAAAAAGGCCAAAGCCAATGGCGCCCAAATAATCCAGCGGCGTCGCTTAACCTGCCGTACCTGAGCCGCCCATTCCGCATTATCCAAGGCAATCACCGTAAAAGCGTTTTGCGGCATGCGCTCTTAACATGCCTGTAATGCTCTAATTTATTGTACTTTTCTTTTGTCTTTTTGTCAAAACTAACCTCCATTTCTGACACATCATTTTTCTACTTTCTTTACCCTTAGTGCCGGTTTACCCTTTTATCGGCAACATTTTCGGCGTATTTACACGCCGGCGCAGCCAGACATCCTCCCATACCTATGCCAGAACAGATAATTAATTATGTTTAAAATTGCCGGCCGGTGTACATCCTTAAAATAGTAAAATCTAACGAAAGGAGATAAAGCTATGTTTTTGTTACCGCACCGCAATGGCAATTTGCCTGCCACCCCACGCGACTATTTTAATCAAATTATGCGGAGCTTCTTTGACCACGACTTTTTAGCACCTTTTGAAAACATTGCTGCCATGACAGGCTCTTTTCGCGTCGACCTTCGGGAAACGGATAACGAATATATTATCGAAGCGGACTTACCGGGGGTTAAGAAGGAAGATATTACCCTGCGTTATGAAAATAATTATTTGACCATCGCGGCCCAACGCAATGAAACCCAGGAAGTAAAAGAAGAAAACTATGTGCGGAAAGAACGACGGTTTGGACAGCTCCAGCGGAGCTTCTATGTCGATAATGTAATTGAAGACCAAATAAACGCTAAATTTACCGACGGTGTCCTTACCATTACCCTGCCTAAGAAAGACAAGAACGAAAGAAAAAGGAGCAACATCCCAATTCAGTAAATATCGGCCGTACTTACCGGTACGGCTATTTTTTATCCTTGCCGGGCACCCCAAAGCAAAGCGGCAGATTGGCCAACCCCCGATTACAGGGCCGACCAATCTGCCGTCTCCTATCTTCCCCGTACCGCTTGCTGCAATTCTTACGCCATTTGCGCCAGAGTGCTACTGGCCGAAGCCACGTCTTGCATGGCCGCCGCTTGTTCTTAATACTGAAAAAAGAATAGAATTATTAATCGAGCAGTTTAAAGCAATTCTATAATTTTTAGGAATTTAAAACTCGGGAACCAGCCGGGCGCCAAAATAGGCCAGACTTGATGCCCTGAAAAAAGACTGTGCCCAGGGCAAGCGGACCGGCGGCGCTATCGTATTGATAAAGTCCGACAAAACAGGGCTTAACGCATCAAAATCAATCAAAAACCCGTCATGTCCGTGGGGACTGTCAATCTGGGCATACCGCGCCGCCTTGCCGAGGCGGCGCAGGACTTCAACCAGCTCCTGTTGCTGATAAGCCGGATACAAAATGTCGGAACTCACCCCTACGATTAAAACACGAGCTTCAATCCTGGCCAGGGCTGCCTCATAAGACGCATAACCGGCACCAAGGTCATGAAGGTCAAGGGCTCTGAGCAAATAAAGGTAGGAGTTGGCGTCAAACCGACGTACCAAGCTAATCCCTTGGTAGTCAAGGTAGTTTTCCACTTCGAACTGACCGCCACGCATTCTCCTGCCAAACTTAGCGGCCATTGACGGCTCGCTTTGGTAGGTAATCATCCCCAGGCCGCGGGCGATCGACAGGCCGGTTTGCGGACCGGGACCACCATAATAATCACCCTGCCGCCAGGCCGGGTCGAGCATCACCGCTTCCCTCGCCACTTTATTGTAAGCTATGGACTGGGCGGAAGAATAACCGGGAGCCGCAATGGCTATTATACCATCCATAAACTCGGGATAAGTGACCCCCCATTCCAAAGCCTGCATTCCGCCCATGGATCCTCCGATTACCAAGACCAGCCGGTAAATGCCAAGTTGCTCCAACAGCCGTTTCTGGACATGGACCATGTCCCGTATGGTAATGACGGGAAACCGCATGCCGTACGGCCGCCCGGTCGCCGGGTCCGGCGAGGACGGCCCCGTCGTTCCCCGGCATCCGCCCAGAACATTGGAACAAATAACGAAGAAACGGTTGGTGTCTATCGGCCGTCCCGGTCCTACCAATGCATCCCACCAACCTTTTTCGTCCTTGTCGTCGTGGGCCGCCACATGGCTGTCGCCAGTAAGGGCGTGGGTCACCAAAATTACGTTGTCCCGGTTAGGCGATAGTGTCCCGTAAGTTTCATAAGCCACGGTAACATCGGTTAGTGTTCCACCCATGGTCAGTACGAGAGGATTGTCAGGGTCAGCCACTTTCGCATACTTAAGAAATGGACGCAAAACACCATCCACCTCCTACCGCCAACTATAAGGATAGAGCAAACTCTCCCCATCTAAAGCGCCTTGGCCGCCGCCAGAGCCTGCTCAAGGTCGTAAATTATGTCGCTTACGTCTTCAATTCCTATGGAAAGACGGATCATGTCATCCGGCACTCCCGCACTGGCGCGCTGCTCAGATGTAAGCTGCGAATGAGTGGTGCTGGCGGGATGAATAACCAGTGATTTGGCGTCGCCAACGTTAGCGAGCAAGGAAAGCAACTTAAGGCTGTCAATAAACTTTTTGCCAGCCGCAAGACCGCCTTTTATGCCGAACGTCAGGATGGCTCCCGCACCCTTTGCCAGGTACTTTTGCGCCAAGTCATGCTGCGGGTGGCTAGGAAGACCGGGATAGTTGACCCACGCTACCTGATCATGTGCGGCAAGGTATTCTGCCACAGTCTGGGCATTCTCACTGTGGCGGGCCATCCGTAAGTGCAGCGTTTCCAGTCCCTGAAGTAGCAGAAAACTATTAAAAGGGCTGATGCAGGCGCCAAGGTCGCGTAAAACTTGCACCCGCAGGCGGATAATAAAGGCCATGGGGCCAAACTCCCGGGAATAGCGCAAGTTATGATAACTGGGATCAGGCTCATTCAATAACGGAAAGTTGCCTGCGGCCCAGTCAAACTTACCGCCGTCGACGACGATACCGCCCATTGTCGTACCATGACCGCCGATAAATTTCGTTGCCGAATGGACTACGATATCGGCACCAAAATCGAAAGGTCGGCATAAATACGGAGTAGCAAAAGTGTTGTCAACAATCAGCGGTATAGCGTTCTCATGGGCTATAGCGGCGACTTTTTCAATATCCAGTACCCCAAGCCCGGGATTGCCGATAATTTCCCCATAGACAGCTTTAGTCCTTGGTGTGATGGCTTTCCGGAAATTTTCCGGGTCGCTGGGGTCTACCAATTTAACGGTTATACCCAGCCTGGGCAGAGTATACAGAAAAAGGTTATACGTTCCGCCATAAAGCGCGGAGGAACTAACAATTTCGTCACCGGCTTCGGCAATGTTCAAAATGGCAGCAGCGATCGCCGCATGACCGGAGGCGAAAGCCACCGCGCCCACCCCGCCTTCCAAGGCGGCCATACGTTTTTCCAATACGTCGGTTGTCGGGTTCATTATCCGCGTATAAATATTGCCCGTTTCTTTCAAGGCAAACAAAGCAGCGGCATGATCGCTGTCGCGGAAATTGTAAGAAGTCGACTGATAGATAGGCACAGCCCGGGCCCCGGTGGTGGGATCGGGAGTCTGGCCGCCATGAACGGCCAAAGTGGCAATTTTCAGGTTGTCTGGCAAATGCATTCCTTCTTCTCCTTTCACCGGCATACAAAAACCCCCTTTCCAGAGGAAAGGGGGTTTTGTACACACGCACCTTTCCTCTCATCTTCCAGGATTTCTCCTGCTGGAATTAGCACCACTGCTTATAAAAGCCGGTTGCCGGGCGTCATCGGGCCAGTCCCTCGACCACTCTGGATAAGAGGTGTATGCCTTATATTTTTGTGTTGAGCAGATTATATGATATATTGAAACAAATGTCAATAGCCGGATTGTCAAAATGTGTTTAACTTGTGATAATGTCACCGTGTAGATTAACGCGATAAAATGTCACTATGAAGAACGAGGTGCATTATCTAATGTCGGAAACAAGGCTTCCTGGCACTGATGCGAATTGGCCGCTGCTTTTAGCTACTGCCGCAGTCCAGTCATGAATTATAAAGCGTAATGCACGGAAGCTGGTTCTCTTCAAAAACATAAATACCGAGTTGGAATGCCTTCCAACCCAGTATTTATGCGCTTTCTGGTGCGCCCGGCAGGAATCGAACCTGCGCACCCGGCTCCGGAGGCCGGCGCTCTATCCCCTGAGCTACGGGCGCATGGCGTGTGTTCAGCGACAGAAATGATTATATCATAAATAGGCGGTAATGTCTAATGTTTTTTTGTAACTTTTTTGTGTAAACTTTTGGGAATTACTCACTTGGGGGCAGCCGGCGTCTGGCAGTAGGGGCAAGTGCGCCATTCACGGCTGAGTTCACGGCCGCATGCTTCACACTTGGGCTTGAGCGTATAACCGCAGTAAGGACAAACCTTATAATCTTCCTTGACCTTGGCGCCGCACATCGGGCAATGGATCTGGTCGTTTACCGGCGTAGCCTCCACATCAATAACCGGCTCTTGGCGCTTAGTATTTTTCATGGCTTGCTTTCGACCGATGAGCAGGTACAACGGGAGGAAAACAATAAGCATGGCCAGCGTTCCCAGGGACCATAGCAAAGCCGTGCCCAGTTCATGCCCGCGACTTCTGGCGTCATTATATACCCAGTAAGCAGCAATAAAACCGATGATAAACGAAATAGTTGTAATCACGCAAACGACCCCTTTCGGAGTAGATACATCACCATTATATCATTTCCAGCCAGACAAAATCAATAAACACGCTTCAATAGAAAAGCCACGTCCAGCGACGCGGCCACCAGCAAGCGTTGTTTTAGTGTAGGCTTATAACGGCCAGGGTTAGCACCAAGGCGGTGCCGATACTGTAAATCAGCAAATTCCCCACATCTTTGATCGTTACATTCATGATTTGCACCACCCTCTCACATCATTTGTGGTTTTATCTTATCAGAATTTAAAGATAATTTCAAGTAAAAAAAATTGGGAATTATCCATAATTTTATTACTTGTTCCTAATAATAGATGCAAATTTTGATTTTTTCTAATCACTAATCTCATCAAGCGATTTCTGGCGGGTTTCTTCGCCCAACACTAAAACAATAGCGGCAATAAACAGCATGGTAGCCGTGAACATCGTGAAAACTCCGGCGAAAGCGGCGCCTCCCCCCAGCATATAGCCGACAATGGCGGGCGCCAGGATGCCGCCAAACCGGCCGACGGCCGCCGCCCAGCCCGAGCCAAAAGCGCGAATGCGGGTTGGATAAAGCTCCGGTGTATAAGTATATACTACTCCCCATGCGCCCAAATTGAAGAAAGACATCAGGCTCCCCCACACGATTAGTGCCCAGGGGGCATTGGCATAGCCGAAACCAAAAGCGGCGGCGGCGCTGGCTGCCAGAAATAGCGCCAGTGTCGCCTTGCGGCCGATACGATCAACCAAATAAGCGGCGCTGAAATAGCCAGGCAGCTGAGCCATGGTCATTATCAGCACATACTCAAAACTTTTGATAATGGTAAATCCCTGGGCCGTCATCAGCGATGGCAGCCAGGTAAAAATGCCATAGTAAGAGTAAACAATGCCGAACCACAGCAGCCAAAGCATGGCAGTACGCCGTAAGAAAGGCGGCGCCCACAGTTCGGCAAACATTACTTGCCGAACCGTCCGCACTTTCGGTGCCGTCGGGACAAAGGACGCTGTCACGCCGGCCGCCGCTTCAAGGCTGCTGACGATTGTATGGGCTTCGTCCAGCCGTCCTTTGTCCAGAAGATACCGCACCGATTCCGGCACCGCTAACCGGATGACAAAAACATACAAGGCGGGCAAAGCGCCAATGAAGAAAGCGGCCTGCCAACCGTAATAGGGAATAAACAGATAGGCGATGAGGGCCGCCGCCAGCCACCCGAGTCCCCAGAAACTTTCCAGTAAAACGATAAACTTACCCCGCGCCGCCGGCGGCGAGTATTCGGTCATCAACGTCGCCGCTACCGGCAATTCACCGCCCAGGCCAAACCCAACCAAAAAACGGAAAACCAGTAGTGATGCAAAATCCCAGGCCAAACCGCACAGCCCGGTGGCAATACTATAAAGCAGCAGCGTTGCGGCAAAAACTTTCTTCCGGCCAAACCGGTCGGCGGCAAACCCGGACAATACCGCCCCCACCGCCATGCCGACAAGTCCGGCGCTGCCGATATACCCCATCTGGGCGGGCGACAGCCCCCAGGCCTTAGCGAGCGCCGGCAAGACAAAAGCGATAAGGCCGGTATCCATGGCGTCGAACATCCAGCCAAGGCCGGTCGCTACCAGCAGCTTATAATGAAACTTGCTAACAGGCACTTGTTCCAAACGGCTCACAATATCCACAGCAACCCCTCCATTTGTAATTACATCTGTCTTGACAGTTATCTATATTATAACTTTTATTCCATAAAGTGACAAGTGGACTAAAACATCCCTAGTATTTGCACTAAAATTAAAAGCGGGATGGCATTCCCGCTTAACCCGCCTAACCTAATTCACTGATAAGCATGCCAGCTACGATGAGCGCGCAGCCGATTAATTGCTTCACCGTCAGTATTTCTCCGAGTAGCAGATAGGCCGCCAAGCCGGCGAAAACAGGCTCCATGGCAAAAATAATCGCCGTCCGCGTAGCGGTGGTAAAACGCTGCATGGTATTCTGCACAACAAGCGCTACCGCTGTAGCCGGGATGGCGGTCACCGCCAGGGCAATCCAGACCTCGCGACTAAAATTAGTCGGCGTCGGCTCGAAGGCCAAACCGCCGACCAGCCCGGCGACAGCAACGGCACCGATTTGAAGAATGGCCAAAACAACGGCATCACCCTTCGAGGCATATTGCCCGACCATGACGATGTGGGTGCCGAATGCCACGGCGGCCAACAAAGTAAGAACGTCACCGGTATTTAGCCGGAAATCATTGCTGAGCGTGAGCAATCCAAGACCGATAACAGCACTTATAATCCCCGCCACGGTCGCCGGCCCAGGGCCCTTTTGCCCCCAGAAGCGGCCGATAACGGGAACAAGAACGACGGAAAGGCCGGTAATAAAGCCGGAATTGGCTGCTGTCGTGTACTTTAGACCAATCGTCTGCAATGAAAAACCGCTAAACAGGACCAAACCGATAAGACCGGCGAGGCGGACATGGCCCCGCCAGGCGGCCACCAGCCGCCGGTGATACAGCACCGCCAAAAACAAAAAAGCCAGGCCGAACCGGATGCCCACAAACCAATAGGGGCCGATATCGGCTAGCGCGTTCTTTACCACGACAAAAGTAGTTCCCCAGATCAAAGTAACAAAAAGCAGCGACAGGTCGGCTACTACGCGCCTGCTGACGCCACCGGCCTGCGCCATTGGTTCCGGCTCCATAAAAGGCATTCTCCTTCCTAACTCAGCAATATTCCCTGCTGCCGGAGAGCGGCCTCAATCTCCGCCAGCACCTGGGGCGAGGGCGCCTCAATCGTATGCAGATGCACGCCGCCGGTCACCACCGAAAGCGGCTTGGCGCCGCTTTCCTCCAATTTCCGCAAAAACTCTGCCAAATCGCGCCGCGACGCCAGCATCAGATTCGCCCGAATCTCTCCATACAAAGGATGTTCGACGATAACATCTAGCACCTTGCCACCGTGGTCGATGATGGTGGCCAGTTCCTCTGCCAGGTTATCCCGGCCGTGCCGACAGGCCAGCTTGGCCGTCACCGCCGGCCGCACTTTAGCCGCAGGTACAAGATATCCCTGTGGCGTAGCGTAAATCTCCTGCCCCGCGGCGCGTAAAATGGCAATATCCCCCACGATTACCTGCCGGCTGACGCCGAGCTCTCTTGCCAGAGTCGTCCCCGTCACTGGCCCCCCGGCCTCCTTTAGCACGGCCAATAATTTCTCCCGCCGCGTTTTTGCATCCATCGCCGTCACCTCATCCCTAACAAAAAGGTAAAATTTAGTCTGCGTCGAAGAAAATTATTGATTATATATAAAACCATTAAGGAGGTAAGACCAAATGAAAGAGTTCAAAGCCTGGCACTACGGCACCCTGGCGGCCAGGGTAGTGGAAGCCCTCAAAAAGAATAACTTCAATGCCGTTTATTTTCCCAACCGGCAGGAAGCCATCGACTACATTCTGTCCCTCGTGCCGGCCGAAGCCACCGTCGGTATCGGCGGCTCCTGGACAATCCAGGAATTGGGCCTTGACAACATGCTGGAACAGCGCGGCCATACCGTCTATAATCACAATAAGCCCGGCCTCAGCCCGGAAGTAGCGCTGGAACTCAGACGTAAAGAACTGACATGCGATGTCTTCTTTACAAGCACCAACGCGCTGACCCTGGACGGCCAACTTGTCAATGTAGACGGCACTGGCAACCGCGTAGCCGCCATGATGTTTGGTCCCAAAAAAGTCATCGTCGTCGCCGGCGTAAACAAAATCGTCCGTGACGTGCAAGAGGCGGAAAGCCGAATCAAACTTTACGCCGCTCCGCCTAACAATAAGCGTCTCAACCGGCCCAATCCCTGCGTCCAAACCGGTATGTGCATGGACTGCCAAGGCCCGACCCGCATCTGCAATATTACTACCGTGCTGCGCAAAAAACCAAGTCTCACTGACATCAACATCGTCATCATCGGCGAAGAGCTCGGGTTCTAAAGCACGAAAAAACCGCACGCTTGCCGTGCGGTTTTTTTATTTCGCCAGACCGCCCTTAGTTTTCCTGCCGGTCGTGGCTGATATGTGGGCAGTATTGTCAGCGAGCGGCAGCTGCACGGTGAAAGTAGCGCCTTCGCCTGGCCGGCTGTTGACCCGGATATTCCCGCCGTGGTTTTGGACAATGGAGTAGCATACCGACAGACCTAAGCCGGTGCCATCCTGTTTCGTGGTAAAAAAGGGCGTGCCGAGATGTGGCAAAATATCTTCCGGAATACCAGGACCATTGTCGGTCACGGTAACGACGGCCCAGTTTCCGTCAGCGCGGAGGGCGATATCGACACTGCCGCCTTGGGGCGCCGCCTCGATTGCGTTGCGCAAAAGGTTAATCCACACTTGCTTAAGCTGCGACACATCGCCGCAAACTGTTACATCCTCACCCGGCATAAACTCCAGAGCGACATTTTTACTCAAGGCCTGGCTCTCCATCAGCAGTACAACGTCATGCAAAACGACCCGCAGATTTAATAATGCAAATTGCGGCGTCTGCGGGGGCCGGGCCAGAAGGTGAAATTCCCGGATCAGTTTTTCGATGCGTTCAATCTCGGTAAGAATAATTTCCAAATAATCCCGCGGGACAGGCCGGTCACCCCTGGCCATAATCAACTGGATAAAGCCCTTAACCGACGTAAGCGGGTTGCGGATTTCATGGGCAATACCGGCCGCGAGCTGGCCGACACTGGCTAGGCGCTCCAGTCGCACCGCCTCCACCAGTTCCCGGTAACGCCGCGCCTGCCGCAGGCGGCCGTAACCCAGGCCCAATGACAACATAATCAAACCAAATAACCCGATATCTGGCAGTGAATCCCGCAGGATAGCCGCGTATACATCCATAATGGGGGTAGCCATAACGACCCGCCAGCCGGTATTTTTTACATTCGTAAAGACAAATAACTTTTCTATACCATCTAAATAAGATTGGGTAATGACATAACCGTCGTCTGGCGCAAAAACCAGTTTGCCATTGACGGTAAAATCGGGCTTTTCCGGATAAATTTCGTTGATGCGGGGATGGCAAAGAAGTCGGCCTACACTGTCAATGACAAAAATATAATGTTTGGCTTTAACCGGCACCGCCCCTGCGGTTTTAGCCACTTCATCCAACGAGACGCCGGCCAGTAAAACGGCTATTACTTTGTCATGATCATCATAAACCGGAACACGCAGACTGACGAAAGCATCACTCAACCCGGCGAAAATAATGCGGTCGGAAATGACGGGCCTGCCCCGGGCAGCAGCGAAAAAGCTGTCCAGGTCATGCACTTGGGCCGGCTCATCGCGCCCATTAACAACCACATTCCCCTGCGGATCCGCAATAGCTATGCGATAACAGTCGAGCACCTTCATCGCCTGAGCCAGCTTAGGCTGGGCCCGATCCGGATCCAGGCTGCGGATGTCGGGATCGGTTGCCAACAGTTTGAGCGCCAGCAAGCGGCCATTGAAGTGGAGTTCTAAATCATTCGCCACCTGCCGCGTGCTGCTGCGCTGCTCGGCCACCAACGCCCGGTACTTGGCGGTAAAATAGGCGGCGCCCATGCCGACGATAATTGCGGCGACGGCCAAAACCATCAATATGCGAGCCCAAAAATCCCAGGAGCGGATATTCATGGCAGTTAAGCACTTCCTTTATTTGACATAATTCGTCAAAAAATTTCAAACTCCTTTCATGCCGCAGCTTTTCGCAATAGTGTTTTTTATGGACATAAAAAACACTCGCGCAACCAAAGCCGGTACGTTAGAGAAACAAAAGCGCTAGCACGCCTTTTAATGAAACCGTCACTGGCGCCAGATACGCAAAGGGTTACATCCGCCACTTTCTGCCTACCACTTTCCATATAGTCCTATAGTAAAGAAAAAAGCGCTGGACGTAAATCCAGCGCTTTTTCGTGGTGGGCGATGACAGGATCGAACTGCCGACATCCTGCTTGTAAGGCAGGCGCTCTCCCAGCTGAGCTAATCGCCCATATAATGGTGACCCGTAGGGGATTCGAACCCCTGATACCGCCGTGAAAGGGCGGTGTCTTAACCACTTGACCAACGGGCCACAATTGGCTCCTCGAGCAGGACTCGAACCTGCAACCACTCGGTTAACAGCCGAGTGCTCTACCATTGAGCTATCGAGGAACAACGACATAATGAATTATAGGACATCTCCTCAAAAAATGCAAGAGGAGGAGGAAAAAATTTTTACTGGAAATTTCTTGCTTCGGGATTAAGACAGTTGGGCGGCATCCGGCCGTCCAGGGCGGCAAGAATGTTTTCCACCGCGACAAGTCCCATCTTGGTACGCGTCTCCAAAGTAGCACTGCCTAAATGCGGCGGAATGACGACATTGTCGAGCTCGGCCAGGCCCTCCGCCAATGCAGGTTCGTTTTCAAAGACGTCAAGACCGGCTCCCCAAATCTCACCACGTCGCAGCGCCGCTACCAGCGCTTTTTCGTCAACCACCGGTCCCCTTGCCGTATTGATAAGGATGGCCGTAGGCTTCATCAGCTTGAGCTCCCGCTCGCCGATCAAATGGTACGTTTCTGGCGTGAGCGGCACATGGAGCGAGATAAAATCGGCTTCCCGCAGCAGCGTATCAAAATCAACGTAAGTCGCGCCTGTTTCCCTTTCGAAGTCCGGCTTACGGGAGCGACCAGTGTACAAAATTTTCATGTCAAACCCTTTGGCCCGCCGGGCAAAAGCGGCACCAATACGACCAGCGCCAATAATGCCCACCGTCTTGCCTGTTACCTCCTGTCCAAGCATCAAGAGCGGCCCCCAGCCGTGGAATTTGCCGGCCCGGGTAAACTTGTCGCCCTCCACGACCCGCCGCGCTACGGCAAAAAGGAGCGCCCAGGCCATGTCAGCCGTGGCAGCGGTAAGCACATCGGGGGTGTTGCTGATGAAAATGCCCCGCTTAGTGGCGGCCGCCACGTCAATGTTATTGTAACCGACGGCATAATTGGCAAAAATGCGGCATTGTTTGCCGGCCGCAGCCAGCACGGCGTCATCAATCGTATCGGTAAGCAGACATAGCACTGCGTCCCGGCCGGTGACCTTGGCTAATAATTCGTCGCGCGTTAGGACGCGGTCCTCGGGATTGACTTCCACGTTACAGCGCTGGCGCAAAACGTCCAGCGCCGTATCCGGAATCCGGCGGGTCACATAGACATTAAATTGGGCCATACAGTCACCTCCTGAAAGTGGTAAGCGGAAAGTAGTAAGTAGTAGATGTATTTCATATTATTCGGGTAAAGGCCGCTTTTTCCTGTTAGAATCCAGAACAGGAATAATTTAGCCTAATGGTAAAGATTATATTACAGGAAATATATTTGCCATGTAAAGGAGGAACCTCTATTGGATCCGCGCATTGCGACGCTAGCCCATAACCTCATTACCTATTCTACCGACCTGAAACCTGGCGAAAAACTTCTCATTGAAGTCTTCGACAATGCCCTGCCGCTGGCCAAGGCGCTTGTCGATGAGGCTTATGCCGCCGGCGCCCTGCCTTTTGTCACCCTCAAAAACAACACCCTGCAGCGGGCGCTATTGCGCGGCGCCACCGCCGAACAGCTTAAGCTGATTGGCCAGTGGGAAAGCGAACGCATGAAGGCAATGGACGCCTATATCGGCATTCGGGCCAGCGACAATGTGAGTGAACTGTCCGACGTGCCGCCGGAGAAGCTGCAGCTTTATCAGCAGCACTGGTCCAAACCTGTCCATACCGACATCCGCGTCCCCTTCACCAAATGGTGTGTCCTGCGCTACCCCAACGCCGCAATGGCCCAACTGGCCAACATGAGTACCGAGGCCTTTGAAGACTTTTATTTTAATGTCTGCAACCTTGATTATGCCCGCATGGGCCGGGCGATGGATCCTCTCGTCGCCCTCCTGGAAAAGACGGACAAAGTACGCATCATCGGTCCCGGCACGGATCTCACCTTTTCGATTAAGGGCATCGGCGCCGTCAAGTGCTGCGGCCTTCGCAACATCCCCGACGGCGAAGTGTATACGGCACCTGTCCGCAATTCGGTCAACGGCGTCCTTTCCTACAACACGCCTGCCGTCTACCAGGGCGTCACTTACGAAAATATCCGCTTTGAGTTCCAGGAAGGCAAAATTGTCCGCGCCACCGCCAATGATACCGAAAAAATTAATAAGGTTCTTGACACTGACGAAGGCGCCCGGTATATCGGCGAGTTCGCGCTGGGCGTTAATCCCTATATTGAAAAACCGATGAAAGATACCCTATTTGATGAAAAGATTAAAGGCAGCTTTCACTTCACGCCCGGCAACGCTTACGACAAGACCTTCAACGGCAACCGTTCGGCTATTCACTGGGATTTGGTATGTATTCAAAATCCGGAGTATGGCGGCGGCGAAATTTGGTTTGACGACCGGCTGGTGCGCAAAGACGGGCGGTTTGTCCTGCCTGAACTCTCCGGCCTAAATCCGGAAAATCTGGTATAACGTGTAAAAAGCGCCTGCGCGCTTAATGCGCGAAGGCGCTTTTTTTACTTAAGCAGTTCTTGGATGAAGTTGGGCAGCACAAAACAGCTTTTCTGAATATCGCGGTTGTAATACCGGGTATTCAGTTTTGGCAGTTTGGCGGTATCAACATTGAGCGGATCATACTGCTTGGAGCCGATGGTGAAGCAATGCGTACCGCCGGGATAGAGGGGGATCTGCGCCAGGTACATGCGGGTAATGGGGAACAGCGAGGAAATATCCTTCCACAAGCGCTTGACCAGGGGTTGATGGAAGAAAGGCGATTCAGTCTGCTGCACAAACAGGCCGTCGGCCTTGAGCGCCTTGTAGACATCTTTGTAGAATTCGTAAGTGAACAAGCCTTCGCCAGGACCAATAGGGTCGGAACAGTCGACAATAATGACATCATAGAAGTTTTCCGCTTCTTTCATGTGTTTGATGCCATCATCAATCTTCAGATGCACTTTCGGATGGTTATTGATTAACGCCTCGCTGATTTCTGGCAGATACTTTTTGCAGACCTCAACGACCAGCCCGTCGATTTCCACCATTTCGGCCCGCTCGACCGAAGGATGCTTAACCACTTCACGGATGGTGCCGCCGTCGCCGCCGCCAATGACTAGAACGTTTTTCGGATTGGGATGGGTAAAGAGGGGCACATGGGCAATCATTTCGTGATAAACAAACTCGTCAAAGATGGAGGTCTGAAATACTCCGTCCAAAACCAGCATCCGGCCAAACTCATCGGTATCAACAACGACAACTTCCTGAAATTCCGACCGACCGGTAAACAGCGCTTCTTTCACCCGGCAGGTCAGTCCCAGGTTCTTGGTCTGCCATTCGGTAATCCACAACTCCATCTGTCATCTCCTCCTAATCGGTGTTATTATAAACCACAAGTTTACCTGCCTATGCACAATCTCACAGTATCGAATTTTATCATAAATATTACCATGTGAAAAGATGGCAGCGGAAAATTACGGCCTCGCACCAACCGGGCGAGGCCGCGAGACTTAAAATTCATCTTCCCACTTGATAAAGGGCTCGGGGAGATCAACCATGGCGTTGACCATGAGTTCTACCAGACCGCCGTAGATAATGTTGTATTTCTCTTTAAACTCGTAATGTTCTTGGAGTATGTCGCGGGCCGCTCCCTTGCAGTTCGAGCAGGGAGCGCAGTAGTATTTGGGAATGGATGGATCAAGGCAGTCTTTGAACGCTTCCAGTACCTGCAGCGCTTTCGCCCGGCCAATAACGTTGTTGCGCCACTCAGGGAAATTGTAGGAGTTCATGATGGCAAAGCCGCTGCCGCCGCCGCAGCAGTAATTTTGCGTGCCGGCGTGCGGCATTTCGCGAAACTGGCCGGGAGCAACGATGCGTTTAATGATGTTGCGTTGCGGGTTAACAATGCCCATCAGGCGTACCATATTGCAGGGGTCATGGAGGGTAACCGGGAAGTTGTTGCGCGCCGGGTCGAACTTGATGGCGCCGCTGGTTACAATCTGCTCTAATAAGGGCAGGCAGCTCTCGCGGGGAATGGCCAAATCGCCTATGCAAACGCGGTCAGCAATTTCCACGAGCGCTTTAGTGGCGTGGCCGCATTCGCCGACGACAATCTTCTTCACCCCTAATTTCTTGGCGGCCTGCACCTGGGCCACGGCGATGCGGGAATACTGGACATCGTCATACCAGACGCCGTAGTTAACACCTTCGTAGCCCATCACTTCACTGGACAACGTCCAGTTAAGGCCGGCCGCTTCAAATAGGATGGCGAACGCCGCCGGGTTTTCCGGCCAGGCGACATATTCACCGGCGTTATGAATCAGCAGGATGTCGGCGCCTTTTTTATCAACGGGAATTTTGATGCGACGGCCGATTTTTTCCTCGATGTCGTCTTCGATAAATTCAATGGTGTCAAGGAAGGCCGCCGGTGTCATGCCGGTGGACGAGCCAGTCTGCAGATGGCGCATGGTTCCGTTTTTATGGACTGCTTCCGGGGCGATGCCGAGTTCTTGGCTGAAAATCTTGCGCAGTTCGCGGGTGAGCAGGCCATTGTCGACGCCGATAGGACAGGTGGATGCGCAGCGGCGACAAATTGAACAGCGGTAGGACAGCTCGGCCAGGCGGTAGATTACCTGCCAGTTAAGGTCGATGTCGGCGCCAACGAAACTGCTGAGCAACCGGCCACTGGTCGTAAAGTATTTGCGGTAAATTTTTCGCAGCACTTCCGAACGGTAGTTGGGACGGTAGATGTCCTGCCGGCCACTGCAGGTATACACCGGACAGGCTTCGTTACAGGTGTTGCAGCGGACGCAGTATTCGGTGCTGAGCAACGCCGGCATGAGGAATGTCCAGTTATTTTCCTTCTTAAACAGCTTTTCCAGGCCCCGCAGGAACTTGTTGACCAGGGCGTCTTCTTCCTCTTTGCTCTGCGGCTTGGGCAGGCCGAGGGCCGAAAAGCCGTCCAGAGAGAAGTCGTATTTTTCCTTCCACTCCTGTTTAACCGGCTTGAACGGTTTTTCTTCATGTCCAGGCACCGGTTGCAGTTCATTAACATCAAGCGGAGAAAGTATGTCCGCCGGTTTGGCCAAATCCTTTATCCTGACTCTTTGTTTCATTGGCTTTCTTCACCTCCGCAGTCGGATTGGCCGTGGCTTGCTGAAGCCAGGAGCCGTTAGGCATGATATGCTGAGCCGACCATTCTAT
This sequence comes from Thermosinus carboxydivorans Nor1, assembly GCF_000169155.1. NCBI lineage: Bacteria > Bacillati > Bacillota > Negativicutes > Selenomonadales > Sporomusaceae > Thermosinus > Thermosinus carboxydivorans. The sequence continues at coordinate 39,557 of NZ_AAWL01000007.1, read as the reverse complement.
CTGGTAATGGAGATAACCGGCAATGCTTTTTTCCAGGGTGCTGCCACGGCTAACCGGTTCGTCGTCCCACATGATGTTATGGTAAAAGAAGTACTTGGCGGCAAAATGAAGCATGCGGCTAAAGGGCAGATAAATAAGGAAGAGTCCGAAAAGCAGCGCCTCCAGCACCATCAGCGGATGCGGCAAAGCCATGGGGCTAAAGCTAAGCAAAGACCGCACATAGGCGCGGGCCAGTTCAAACGACGAATCGTTAGTCCACCAGGCGGCCAGACCGACTCCGAACAAGGCCAGCAACAAATACAAATTAAAGTAAGTAATGGGCGCAGAAAAATCTTTCAGATTGTCATCGGTATGCCGCAGCCATAAGAGACCGGCCGTACCGAATACGCCGAGAACCAACCCGGCTACTCCAGCTGCCACCGTGGCAAGGTTAAAGAGCATAGCCCACCCGACCGTCGAGTTCCCGGAAATTCTAAGACCAGTGGCCAGTTCCAGGGCCGCCCCGGCGACAAGCAAAACCAGCCAGGCAATAATCAGGTAGAAGGCAAAGTGCATCGGGAAGGAAAAGAACCACATTTTGCGGTTGTACAGAAAAGTTCGTTTCAGGAGCAGAATTTCTTCGGCCATTTCGGCCAGCTCGTGCGCGAGCGACACCCGCCGCGGCTTTTGCCAAAAATCCACTTCCTGGTACGGCGACCCCTGCGGGCCATCATGGGCAATCGGATACAGGTCCCACCGCAGATGGCGGGGCATTTGAGCAATAGACCAGACTTTTCGGGCGGTAACAAGAATAAATACTAATATTGCCAAATACATAAACGGACCGGAAATCAGCCAACTAAGCACGGCAATCCCTCCTCCACGAATATCGACGCAGCAAACTTCTCCCGCCTTTCGCCATAATTTTCACACCTTCATTTTAGCAGACTGTTGACCGGCTTCCTATGTGTAAATCATCACAAACTCATAGAACAAATTTATAGCCCGATAACCGGTTGGTGCATGCTAGTACCCCAAACGGGAAATTCTAAAAACTGAGGTGATACCATGCTGCCTGAAGAATATGAAGAAACCGCTCACCCCCGCGTCTACCCAGTTCAAGATGCTATGACCGATGTCATCCCTTACGAAAAATTAGCCCTTGCCCCCCGAAAAATTAGTGAAAAAAAGTGAAGCCAAAAGCTGCCGCATTGCACGGCAGCTTTTGGCTTCATATTTATGCTCTGACAAATTCTAAGCCTTTCCGGATAGCCGCCAGATTTAATTCATACATCGCGGGCTTGTTCTTGCCAACCACGGCATCGATGGCTTTTTCCACACTCGCAAGACTCGTTAACTTAAGCTTAGGCAAAAGCGCGCCTAAACACACCATGTTGGCCAGGCCGGGATTGCCGAGTTCATTGGCCATATCGGTAGCCGGCAGAGCAATGATGTCGATATCGTCCCGCTTGTTGGCCAATTGGACGATGGAGCTGTTGACCACTAGCGTGCCGCCCGGTTTGATGCGGGGCAAAAATTTACCATAGGATGGCTGATTTAAAACAATGCCACCGTCGGCCAAATCAATAACTGGCGAATTTATCTCCGTATCGGCGGTAATAACCGAGCAGTTGGCAGTACCGCCGCGCATTTCCGGACCGTAAGAAGGAATCCAGCACACCTCCAGGTCACTGAGCATGCCGGCATAGGCCAGCACCTTGCCAATGAACATGACGCCCTGGCCGCCGAAGCCGGCTAACAACACCTTATCCATCATAGGGCTTTGACCCCCTCCGCCACTTTCAGCTCGCCCATCTGGTAAATGGGCATCATGTTCTCCTGCAGCCATTTTAAGCTGTCCACCGGACTCATCCCCCAGTTGGTCGGGCAGGTGGATAAAATACTGACAAAAGCGAAACCTAATCCGGCCTGCTGTACCTTGAATGCTTTTTTCAGCGCCTGTTTGGCCAAGTGAATGTTCTTGGGCGAATCTACCGACACGGCGGCCACATAAGCGGCGCCGTCCATGGTGGCGATAATTTTGGGAAGATCGATCGGTGCGCCAAACAGACTCTTATCACGGCCGTAGGGACTGGTAGTCGTTACTTGGCCGGCCAGCGTCGTGGGCGCCATCTGTCCGCCGGTCATCCCAAATACAGCGTTGTTAACCATGATGGAGGTAATTTTTTCGCCCCGGGCGGCAACATGAATAGCATGGGACGTGCCAATGGCGACAATATCACCATCACCCTGGTAGGTAAAAACAATTTTATCCGGCAAAGCGCGCTTGATGCCGGTAGCTACCGCCTGGGCCCGGCCGTGAGCGGCGCCGACAAAGTCACAGGCGAAAAAGTCGAGCGAAAAGCCCGCGCAGCCAACCGGTGCCACGCCAATCGTATCGCCGATAATGTCAAGTTCCTCAAGCACCTCGCCGATCAAACGGTGAATAATGCCGTGCGTGCACCCTGGGCAGTAATGAAACGGTAAATCAGTCAGGCCTTGCGGTCGGCCAAAAACTTTTTGCATGATTACCCCTCCTCCGCCAGCGACAATTGAAATACCTTCGCCAGGTGGGTAAGAATTTCGTGCTCCGTAGGCAACATGCCGCCCTGACGGTTGTAAAGATGGACAGGTACGCGGCATTCTACGGCGAGTTTGATGTCCTCGATCATCTGGCCGGCATTGAGCTCAACCGTCAGAATGCCTTTGACCCGGTCTTTGACGCGAATAAAGGCTTTTTCCGGGAAAGGCCACAAAGTAATGGGCCGGATAAGGCCCACTTTTAGTCCCTGCCGGCGGGCGCTTTGCACCACGCTCTTGGCAATGCGGCCGCAAGTGCCATAGCCTACCAACAGATACTCGGCATCATCGGCGTAAAAAGCTTCCCACCGCTGCTCTAGCGCGCGGATTTGTTCGTACTTGGCCTGCCAATGCAGACAGTTGGCTTCGCCAATTTCGTTGGTCAGACTATAACTGGCGATTTTGCGTTTCGCCCGGCCACGGCACCCCCCTACCGCCCAGTCTTTCGGCGGCAACGGTTGCCGCGGCCGCTCTTTCAGTTCTACCGGCTCCATCATCTGGCCCAGGAAACCATCGGCCATGATCAGAACCGGATTACGGTATTTGTCTGCCAAATCAAAGGCTTCCATGGTAAAGTCGTAGAGTTCCTGGCCCTTGGAAGGCGCTAGCACAATCAGGCGGTAGTCGCCATGTCCGCCGCCCTTGGTGCATTGAAAATAGTCGGCCTGCGACGGGCCCAGACCGCCAAGGCCAGGGCCGGCGCGGTTAACGTTGACGACCACCACTGGCAGTTCAACGGCTGCCAGATAGGACAGCCCCTCCTGTTTGAGACTAAAACCAGGGCTGGACGAGGCCGTCATTACCCGCGTCCCCGTTGCAGCCGCGCCGTAGCACATATTAATCGAGGCAATTTCATCCTCACCCTGCAGTACCGTGCCGCCTGCCTTAGGCAAATGTTTGGCCAGATATTCGACAATCTCGGTCGAGGGCGTGATGGGATAGCCGAAAAACAATTTGCACCCGGCACGAATGGCAGCCTCGGCAATTGCTTCATTGCCTTTCATCAACTGTTTGCTCATGGCTTTTTTCCCCTTTCCCGCAGACTAGCGATATACTTCCAGGGCCATATCCGGACAGATGGCGCCGCAGAGCGCGCAACCGATGCACTTTTCCGGATCGGTGACAACTACGGTATAGTACCCTTTCTGATTGGCTTTGTCGCCAATGGCCAGAATTTTCTTGGGACAAATATTCACACAGAGACCGCAGCTTTTGCAGTATTCGGGCAAAACAACCACTTTTGCCACGGGATTCACCCCCTTATTTTGTTCCGTTTACAGGAACATCGTTCCACAAATGCTACGCACTAATTTATATTCAATTATATTCGTCAAGAGCTTCTTTTCCCCTGGCGATTTGCAAAAATTTTTAACATGCCGCGCTAGTTATTTCAGTAAGGAAGATATGGTTGCCGTAGTCTGCTTTACCTGCTCCACGATTTCGGCAAACTGGTCCGACTTTATCCGCGACGTGGGACCGGATAAGCTAAGGGCAGCAATGATCTCCCCGTCCCGGCCGAGAATGGGCGCCGCCACACAGGTCAGTCCCAATTCCAGCTCCTCGTCGTCGAGCGCATAGCCTCGCTCACGAATGGCGGCCAGTTCGGCGAGCAGCTTGTCCCAATCGGTAATGGTTTTCGGCGTAAAGCGGGGAAGCTCCCGGCCAATAAACCGATTTGTATATTCACCCGGACTAAAGGCCAGCAGGCATTTACCGACCGCCGAGCAGTGGCTGGGCGAGCTGGAGCCTACCGGCGGTGTTAAGCTAAGCACCTGCTGGCTCTGAATTTTCTCGACAATGATATGTTTGGGATAGAGGTCAGCGCTTTTGTCCAAGACCGAAATGTGAACCACTTCATTAAACCGCTCGGACAGAGCCTTGGCATGAGGATAAGCGATTTTCGACAGGGGCATTTTTTCGCGGACGAGCATACCGAGCGAGTACAATCTAAACCCCAGCCAGTACCGCCCGGTTTCGGGATTTTGTTGAACAAAGCCCTTGTTTTCTAAGGTAGTCAGCGTCCGGTAAACAGTACTCTTATACATTCCCAAAGCTTCCCCGATTTGGGTTACCCCCATCTCCTTCCCTTCCTGCTGCAGTAAAAGCAAAATGTCGAGCGCCCGGTCGATAGCGTGAATGATTTCTTTGTCTTTCGCCATTTTATACCCCTCCGTCAAAGCACAGCCATTATTTCGATAACTTTCTTCTATTCTTTCCCATTATAACATAAATAGGCGCGATATTTGGCCGGTTGTGGTATAATTGTCTGCATAGCGCAGGAAAGGAAGGAGAACATGAGCGCGATTACCGCTTCCCAGTTAAAAGCAGGTTATATTTTCGGCGACATTGCCGCCGGAGAATATGTCTATATGCCGGCCGGCGAAGTAGGAATGGCCAGCCCGGTTTGCATCCTTGAAACACCGCAGGGGCGCCGGGACGTCAGCCTGGACGAAGCTGTCGAACTGGTACTGCGCCTGAGCCTTAAACCAGTCCGCCACCCGCGACTTGGCTACCGCTCCTGTTAACCTTTAATCCCCATTGCTGAAGAAGCTATGGGGATTTACTTTTTTCTGGAGTTAAGTTTACATAATTAAAATATTATGCTATCATCAAATATGTCATCAGCGGCTTAAAGGCGATATACAATTTTCTCGCTGCCCCGCCCCCTATCCGGCGGTGGCATTTTTTTGTCTTTATCTTCCTTAATCTCATTCGCCCTGCCCCCCTATCCGGCGGGGAGGCATTTTATTGACGCCGGCCAAAAAGCGTGATAAGGTAATACTGTAAACGTGAACTGGTTATGGGAGAGATGTCCATGATTACGTACATAACGTCAGGCGTATGCGCCACGGAAATCCAATTCGCTATCGAAAGCGGCATCATTAAGGAAGTCCGGTTTAGCGGCGGTTGTCAGGGAAACCTGACCGCCATTAGTAAACTCGTGCAAGGCATGCCGGTTAAAGAAGTTATCCAAAAGCTTCGCGGCATCCCTTGCGAAGACAACCAGACGTCTTGCGCCGACCAATTGGCCCGGGCGTTGGAACAATTCGCCGAATAACACAGTACCCCCATCAACTTTGACTGATGGGGGTACTGTGTTACCCAGCTCCTCCTTGCCTAGTGACTACCACAGCAGCCGTGGCCATGGCTGTGGCGGTGGCCGCCGCACACCTGTTTGGCGCCGTCAGCGCCGATTTTCATTTTGCTCATGCTGCCGCACTCTGGGCAGGCAATTTCGTAGCCGTGTTTGCCGCCCGCCGAACAGGGCTGCTCTTCCCACTGATGGCCGCAGTCGCGGCATTCGAACACCCGGTTTTTCACCATGTAATTCCCCCCTTTAATTTTAATTGCATGCCCTTCCACTAACGCCGCCGCGATTTTTCGCCGAGCCGACTGCAAAATACGCTGAAATGTAGGGCGGGTCAAACCCATGGCCTCTGCACAAGCTAACTGATCGTGTCCTTCCAAATCCTTTAGACGGATAGCTTCCAGTTCTTCCACATATAGCTCGGTTGTATCAAGCACCGGCCCCTCAGGCATAAACCGCCGGCAACACGGCTCCCGGTCAACTAGTCCGCAGCATCGTTTGCGGGGCATGGTCTCAACCTCCAATTGAGCATATGCTCAATATATATTATACTCATTTTTTTGAAAATGGAAAGGGGAAATGGGAAAGTGATAAGTAGAAAATAGAAATCGGAGGAGAGTGGAAAGGTTAATTTACAAAAACTACGAAAAAAATATTTATGGATAACAACTAAAAAACTATTAAGGTTGATGGAGGTAGAAATGGAAGCACCCCTTTTATACCAACCCCTGCCGGTCTCCATGGCCGGTATCCTGACCCTGGCCGAACACCAGCAACTTTACGAAGTCGTGTCCGTGGCGGTTCAGAGCGACCTATTTGCCGCGCTCGCTGAGCCGAAAAGCGCCGTCGAACTGGCACGGGAAAAGCACTGGGAAACCTACGCCACCGAGTGTTTACTGGATGTGCTCTTTTTTGCCGGTCTTGTCCAAAACATTGACGGCTTCTATAGTGCCACCGCTGCCGCCGCTACTTATCTACATCCTAATAGCCTGTGGCGCCTTAACCACTTGTTCGAGAATCAGGAACGACCGGGCTCGCTGGCCTGGCAACTGAGGCAGTGCCTGGCGGCCGATTTTCAAAGTCGGGGGCGGCATGAACCGGACTGGAATGCGGAACGGCTCCGCCAAATCGGCGTCATGGGCTTAAACGGCTCCCTGCAGGCGACGGTAGCCAGCGTAGACCTTGCCGGCGTAAGTTCGCTCCTTGACCTCGGCGGCGGTCATGGGTTTTACAGCATCGCCTTGGCCCAGAAATATCCCGAGCTGCGCGTTACCTTGTTTGACCTGCCGCCGGCCGCTTCGCTCGCCCGTGAGCTGGTGGACCGGTTTGGCCTTGCCGACCGGATAACTTGCGTGGCAGGCAATTTTCTCACCGACGACATCGGGACAGGGTATGACGCCGTGCTTTGTGCCAACATCCTGCACGGCGATAAGCGTGACACGGTGCTGCCCAAAGTATTTGCCGCCCTCCGCCCCGGCGGTCAGCTTATCGTCAAGTGCCGCGTCGCCGACGGAGTGGGCAGCCTGCAAAGCGCCCTCGCCCGGCTGGTCTGGCTGACCCGGGGCGGCAAAGAAATGTTGCGCCAGGCCGAGTGGCTTGCCTTCCTGGCGCAACACGGTTTTCGCAGTCTCCGAACCGTCAACGTCTGGGGAATTTTCGCCACCATCACCGGGCTTCGCCCCTAAGCCTAACGTTTGTTCATAACCCCAAATCTTTTTCCGTCTTCCCGCCATCGGCAAAGAAAAGAGGCTGGCCAAATTTATCCTTGCCAAAACTACCAATTAGCTGCTGCCCCTCAGCCGACAGAAGAAAATCGGCAAACGCCTTGGCGCCCTCGCGGTTGACCTTGTTGAACTTATCCCCATTTACTTCCATAACATGGTAGATGTTGAGCAGCTTGGCGTCGCCTTCGACCAAAATTTCCAGGGAAATATTCTTCCGCTGGGCCAGGTAGGTAGCCCGGTCAGTTATGGTATACCCTTTCTTTTCATTAGCAATGCTCAGGGTCTGGCCCATGCCGGCGCCGGCTTCATAGTACCAGGCGCCGGCAGGCTTGATCGCCGCCTGTGCCCATAATTTCTTTTCCAATTGGTGGGTACCGGAATTGTCGCCGCGGGAAACGAAACCTGCCTGGCTGGCGGCGATGGCCGCTAGGGCTTCTACGGCACGCTTGCCTTTTATCTTCGCCTGGTCGCTGGCCGGTCCGATAATGATAAAGTCATTATGCATTACCAGGCGGCGGCTACTCACGGCGCCGGCGGCCACGATCTTCTTTTCCGCGTCCGGCGCATGCGTAAGCAGCACATCAGCCTCGCCTTTTTCTCCCATGGCAATGGCCTGGCCCGAACCGACGGCCACCGTCTTCACCCGGTAGCCGGTTTTTTTCTCAAAAGCTGGGATTAAGACGTCCAACAAACCGCTGTCCTGCGTACTGGTCGTAGTTGCAAGAATAATGTCCGGCCTAGCCGGTTTCGCCGGCTGCTGCTGCACCGCTTGCTGCGCCGGTGCGCCGCATCCTGCCAGCATCAGCAGCAGAACAACTAAAACCGGCATCAGTAACATTTTTTTGTTTTGCACCGCTTGTTATCCCTCCTCGCTCTTCTTTCCACAATAGAAGGCATGCCCGTTTTCCGGCATACCTAGCAATCCGGCGCCATAACCTTCGCCGGTTTGCTGGCCGCCGGGTTCGAAGATAAGCAAAAACCCCCACCTCCTGCAAATATTTAGAAAATAATTCTCTTTCCATGGTTAAACTCCTGTACCAAAAAAATAAAGCGCACCGCGCTTTTTAAAAAATCACAAAGTGCGCTAAGACCGCACAGGGTATACTGGCCGCGACGCATGTCGCGCCAAAATAATATTTTGCGGTTAAAAGTAAAAAAGCGGATACCTACTACTTAACCATGGGAAGTATCCGCAAAAAAAGCTCTCACCGCCGGCCAACCGACTGTCGCCGCACCGCCCTAACCGCCGACAGGCTGCGGCAGCGTTACCGTGAAGGTACTGCCCTGGCCAGGCCTGCTCATAACCGTAATCGCGCCGCCATGGCTCTCGGCAATCCAACGGGCAATAGCTAGTCCCAGCCCGGTCCCGCCCAGTTCCCGGGAGCGGGCTTTGTCTATCCGGTAAAACCGTTCAAAAATTAGTGCCTGGTGTTCGGGGGCAATGCCAATGCCGGTATCCTGCACGATAATCCGAAGTTCGGCTCTGTTTTTGGCCGGCGGCTCCAGGATGGCCTTAACCTGTCCGCCCGGCGGCGTATATTTTATTCCGTTGTCCAGCAAAATCAGGAGCAATTGGCTGAGCCGTTCCCGGTCGGCATAAACAGTTACCGGATCGGGGCTTTGCAGACTTAGTTCAATTCCTTTTTCGCCAGCCAACGGCTGGAGCGAACGGACGACTTGCTCGGCAACCGCCTTTAAGTTGAACTGCTCCTTTATCAGGTTGAACGCCCCCGCGTCCCCTCGGGCCAAGGTCAACAGGTCGCTTACAATTTTCGACATCTTTCTAATTTCATCCTTCATGTCGGACAATACCTGCTGCGCGAACGGCGACATGCTACTCCCGTCATCGCTTTGGACGGCGTCCACTGATGTGAGTAGCACACTGAGGGGGGTGCGCAGCTCATGGGACGCGTCGGCCACAAACTCACGCTGACGGCGGAATGACTCCCGAATTGGCGTCATTGCCCGGCCGGCCATGATGTATCCCGCCAATGAAACGAGAATGAGAAAAGCGAAGGACACCACGGTCGTGACCACCAGGAAGTTTTTTAAGACCTGATAATAAGGGGTAATGTCCCGGCCGACGTATACCGTTCCTAAAAACATATCGCCATCATACACCCGCTGGGCGGAAAGCATAAGAATGGCCTCATCGCCGCTAGAGAGGACAATGGTCGCCAACTCCACATCGCCGTCAGCGCTGCTCCAGCTCCGGATTTTGGCCAGCACCGGCTCGCGCAGGGCAGAATACGGTTCGGCCGCATTAATTAAACTCCCATAAGCATCAAACGCGAAAAAAAACATCCGGCCGCTGCCGTCGCGGTAATTTTCCTGCAACATATTCGGCAGCAGGTCCTTGTGTTTGAAAATCACCAAATGCTCCCTGGCTTCTTCTTCGGCAAACAGGCGCACTTCCTGTTTTCCCTCGGAATAAATGGCCCAGGTCATGCCAATATAAATAACCCCAACGAACGTCAGGAGAAAAGCCACCATCAGACCGGTATAAAACAGCGTTAGCCGTCTCCGAATCTTGCTGAACATTTTATTCCCCCAGCTTATACCCGATTCCCCGTATATTGTGAATCAGCTTCTCCTCGCCGGGGAAATCAATTTTTTTGCGCAACAGGCGGACATAGGCATCAAGGTTATTGGAAGATACCTCTGACTCCAGGCCCCAGACGCGGTCTAAAATTACTTCCCGCGGCACGACTTTGCCCCGGTTTTGCACCAGCAGGTCAAGCATCTGAAACTCCCGCCCGGTCAGCTGGATTTCGCGGTCGCCCCGCCGTACTACCCGCGTTGTGCGGTTAAGCACCAAGTCGCCTACCTGGACGATATCTTCTTTGAGGACAACAGCACTGCGGCGAGATAAGGCACGGATCCGCGCCATAAGCTCGGAAAACTCGAAAGGCTTGACCAGATAATCGTCGGCGCCGGTGTCCAGCCCTAAGACTTTATCATCGACGGCATCCCGGGCAGTCAGCATCAAAATGGCGCCCTGATACCTTCGCTTGCGTAGCCTGTCGCATACTTCCAGCCCGCTTAGCCCTGGCATCATCCAGTCCAGAATGACCACGTCATAAGGCGAATACAAGGCATATTCCAGCGCGGCGTTACCTTCAGTCACCCAGTCAACCTGCATTTTTTCTTTTTCCAGCATATGCTTAATAAGCTTGCCCAGGCGGGAGTCATCCTCTGCCAGCAAAATCCGCATCTTCATCACCTGCTATTTCCCTTTAGCCACTAGCCACTGCTCTCTTTTCCCCTTCTAACTCAAGTGGCGGGACGCTACGGCCTCAGTATGCTTATTCTGCCACGAACTCCGCTCCTTATAGTACCGCCACATTTCCACGAAAACTTTTTTTATGACCGACGTGCTGGCCAGGGTAGACTGCCCGGCAACGCGCGGGTGATAAACAAAGCCGATTTCCCGGATGGTATAGCCCCGCCGGTGAGCCTCAAGCAGTAGTTCGGCGTCAATAAACGACCCTTCTGACTTTAAGACAATATTCTGGTAAATTTCCCGTTTGAACAGCTTAAACGAGAAATTGACGTCCCGGACCTTAAGTCCGAAAATCAGGCGGATCATCAGGTTGTACACTTTGGAGATAACTTTCCGCCGTAGCGGTTCATCCCGGGTCAGGCGGTAGCCGATGAGCATGTCGGCGTCGCCGATTTGCGGGATGGCGTTTTTGACATCATCGAAATCCAGCGGCAAATCGGAATCCATATATAAAATATAGTCTTTAGTAGCGTGGGCAAAGCCGGTCTTCAAAGCACCACCCAATTTCCGGTTGACTTCATGGTGAACAACCCGGATTACAGGATAGCGCTGGGCCAATTGGTCAGCCAGCGCTCCGCTCCCGTCGGTGCTGGCATCGTCGACGACAACAATCTCATAGTCGATGCCTAGCTTATTACCGATAGCCATCGCGCCGTGCACACAAGGCTCGATATTGTCAATTTCATTGTACATAGGAAAAACAAACGACAGGCTGGACGGTTTTTTCATGTTGGTTGCCTCCAATCATTCCGTGTCTTTCAATAGCAAAACTTTATCCTCTTGCCGGTAAAGCGGCTGCAGGCCGCCCTGCAAAGAAGCCGGGAGCTTGCGGTAGGCGTTTTCACTCATAATGAAGTAGGCTTTGCCCGCCGTGCCGGCAATAACATTCGCGATTTGTTCAGGCGCTTTGATTTCAATCCCCGGCCTGCCTGTATAGTACATGAAACCAGGGCGGTAAAACTTAGCCACATAGACAGGCGCCTGACCGTCATAACGGGCCTCAAAAGCCGCGGCAAAATCTTTCATAGAAAAAGCAGGGGCTGCGGCCGGCAAAAGGGCAGTCATCAGCGAAGCGACAAACAACATCATGCCGACCGTCAGTGAAACCACCGTCCCGCGGCCGCCATTACGGACGGCGCTCCACCAAACCATCGTCACCATTGTCGCTAAAGCAGTACATACTGCCGCCACTCCGGGCATCAAGGCCGGAGCCAATTTCGCGCCGGCCAGCCACAAGGCCGCCGCCAACGCGCCGGCCAACAGCGTCAGAAGAGCAGCGGCGATATGGAACGCCCGGCGGTGATTAGCCGTTAGCGCCCGGTCGATATACCAGCCGACCAGCAGCGCCAGCGGTGGATACATGGGTAAAATGTATGAAACAAGCTTGGTCTGGGACATGGTGAAAAAACCGAACACTACGCCGGCCCATATCAGCAAAAAAGATAGCGCAGCGCCATCGGCGCTATGCCGTTCGCGCCAAGCTGCACGACCAGCCTGGACGAGGAAGGCTGTCCACGGGAAAAAGCCGACTAGCAAAACGGGGAAGTAGTAATACCAGAGTTTACCTTCGGGATGCTCGGGCTGGAGAAAGCGTGTCACGTTATGAAAGCCTAGAAAAGTGTTGATAAAATCCAGGCCGTGATAGGCGTACATCGCCCCATACCAGGGGAGAGCGATGACCGCGAATACCAGCGCGCCGCTTACCAGCCGCAGCCGGCGCCAAATTCCCCAATTGCGAGTCAAGATATAATATAGGCCAAGAATCATGGCGGGGAAAACAATACCGATGGGCCCTTTGGTTACCACCGCCAGGGCGGCGCTGGCGTAGGCCAGGTAGTAACGGCCCTCAAAAAAACTTAGGAGTGATACGGTAAGGAAGAAAGTCAGGGTTATATCGGTAACTGCCGCCTTGCCGAGATAGAAATACTCAAAGCTCGTTGCCAGCACCAGCGCGGCAATCGCGCCCGCGCGGTTGCTAAACAACCGCGCCCCGGCAAAATAAACGGTCACGACGCCGCCAAGAGCCAGCAAAGCCGAGGGAAAGCGGGCGCTAAACTCGCTATCGCCAAACAGGCTGATGCTTGCGGCAACCAGCCAATAGTACATAGGGGGCTTGTCATACCAAAAATCGCCGTAAATGCGGGGCGATATGAAGTCGCCATACTGTAGCATCTCCCGCGCTGTTTCGGCATAGACGGGTTCATCGGGATCAAACAGCGGCAAGCTGCCCAGACGGAAAAACATGACAAACGCCGCTATGCAGATAATTGCCAGCAGGCGAAACCAAGGCTTACTGCTCATATTCCCTCCTGAAAATTTTATCTGCCCCATGCGCCGGCCGCAGTTCTGACCGGATGACTCTAACCTCTCTGGCGCAAGCTTGCCAGCGTCCGGCCCAGGCCCTCGGCCAGCGAATAGTTCGGCTGCCAGCCCAGCATGGCGCGGGCGGCGGCATTATTTAGCACCGACCGGTAAATGTCGCCCGCCCGCGGCGGCGCATACTGCGTTATCAGTGGTTTCTCCACCAACTGCTGCATCAGGCCAATAAGTTCATTAACAGATATTTCCTGACCGGTACTAATATTGTAGCTGCGGTTGGCGTTAGCGGTAAACAGCGCGCGGTAGTTGGCCTCAGCCACATCGCGGACATAAATAAAATCCCGCGTTTGGGTGCCGTCGCCAAAGACCGTAAGCGGCTCGTCAACCAGCGCCTTCGTCAAAAAGATGCTAATGACGCCACCTTCACCGCTATCCGTCTGCCGCTCGCCGTAGACGTTAGCATAGCGCAGGGCTACATACTCAAGACCAAAATTTTTATAATACAACTCCAGATATTTTTCGGCAACAAGTTTACTCAGGCCGTAAAAGGATGTTGGCTGCTTGTCGGCTTCCTCACTGAGCGGTAAATCCGCCGGGTCGCCGTACACCGCCGCACTGGAGGCAAAGACAATCCGTTTCACGCCCGAAGAGCGGCAGGCCTCCAGGACATTGACCAGTCCCATGATATTAACATCGCAGTCGTAATACGGGTCGGTCAGCGATTTAGGAACGGTGGTCTGAGCCGCCTGGTGGACGACGAAATCAAACGGCTCAGCACGCAATAAGTCAGCAAGGTCCCGGTCCCGGACATCCTTCTGCATAAAACGCGCCGCAGGGTTTACATTAGCCAGGCAGCCGGCACTGAGATTGTCCAAAACGACGGTCTGAAAGCCGGCTTCAATAAGCCGGTCGACGATATGGGAACCGATAAAGCCCGCTCCCCCGGTAACCAGCACTTTCATCCGCACTTACCTCCTTCGTCAGCCGCCAGCAATTGGCTGTTTTTCAGGAAATGATAACCAAAAACACGAACCATGGCAATAAAGCCGAGCATAAAAGGTAGGTACTCGCTGAATAACCGCCACAAAAGCGCGGCAATTCCGACCATGCTGGCGGGATAGAGCGTGCTAAACAGTAAGACAAAACCGCCTTCGGCGACACCCGCGCCGCCAGGCGTCGGTGCGAAATACAGCACAAAATTGAGCAAAACGACCCGACCGAGAACCGTCCCCCATGCCACCGGCGCACCCATGCCGGCGAACAGGACCGGCACAATGCTATACAGGGCAAACAAACTAAAAACCGTATACACAAAGGCTTCGGCCATACCGCGGCCGCTTTGGCCAAGCAGCGTCAACGCCGCCTCAAGATCCCGGAAAAAGCGCAGTAACTGGCGGGCCTTACCCGGCAGCAACCGACAGGCCACCCGTTTAAACAGCAAGGCAAACCGCCGCACCTGCATTAGTTTTAGCATTCCGCAGCCGGCGGCGACAACAGCCATTGCCGCGCCTACCGCTAAATGCTTGGGGAGCCACGCCGCGATCCCGTCGTCCAAATAGACGACTACCGGCAGGCAAAGAACCAAGACGAACAGCGACAAAAGCGTACGGACAACCGCCAGAACCGTTGCTTTGCCCACGGGAACGCCGGCCTTGCGAAGCAGTGCTACCTGCGCAACCGGCCCGCCGGTAGCGCCAGGGGTTAGCAAAGCAAAAAAGTAATTGCCCAGAATTACCGGCACGCATTGTTTAAGCGTAACGGCCGTCCCGGCGAGCTCGGCCATGCGTTTTAGGCGATAGGCGTCAAAGTAAAGACCGGTTGCCACGAGCCCCAGGACAAGCAGCACGGCCCACAGACGCAGCGCCCGCAGGTAGATAAACATCTGAGCGTCAAAAGTGGCAAAAACTACTGCCGCCGTTACCGCCAGCAGCAGACCAAGGCTGGCAACCAGTCGCAAATTAGCTTGTTTCATCATCCAACTCCCAGTAGTTGATAAGTTTAATTTTATGGCGACGCAGCGCCCCTAAAATTTCCGCACTGCGCAGCGCCGCCAATTCCTCCTGCCACTGATACCTCCAGCCGTATGCCGCATCAAGAACCTTATTGTCCATACCTGGATGGACCATGATTTCCGATAGCCCCTCAGGCAGGTTCTCAATCACCGCTTTGAGGTTGGCGGCATGCATGGTCCCGCCGGTTAGCATTCCAAAAAAGTACTGCGGACTTTTTAAACCGCTGCGAGCATACTGGCGCCGGGCCCAGGCGGCGCAAACCGTTAACGCCGTCCGCGCCAGCACGCGGCTAACCGTATATTGCTTTGGAAAAAAGGACAGTGGCTCGGCCGGAATGCGGATTTTGGTCACCTGGAATTCACGGGCGATTTTGGCCACAATCGCCGCCATGCCCGGCATAGCATGCAAGTGCTGATGACTGTCGATATGGCTGATAATGATGCCGCTGCCGACCACTTTTTGCATTTGGCAGCGCAGTTCATACTCGATATGTTCTTTGGCAATGGCCCCGCGAAAATAGCGACGCGCAAAAGCGCCGTAGTCAGGCAGCAGCTTGCCGTCGTCAGTCAGTAGGGTGTGAATGTTGCCCCGCGCCACCGGCCGCGCCCCCACTAATGTGAGGTGCACGCCCACACTCAGCCGTGGATGCTGCCGGGCCAAGGCGACAGCATGGTCGAAAGCATTACCGCCGGCCATAAGGGATGCACTGGTCACACAGCCTTCGCGATGACTGGCAATAATGGCATTATTGATGCTTTCATGAAGCCCAAAATCATCGGCATTGACAATTAAGCGTTTAATCAGGATCACCACCTGTCCACCGAAAAACATTTGTCCCGGACACCACGGTCCGTAGCAAGTCTAGTATACGACCCGATTCTGAAAAAAAACTGAAAAACGACAAAAACAGCGGTAATTAAGGGAACCCGTATCCAAATCACCGCTGTCGGTTATCCACCATTATGTTCTTTTAAAGCCGGATCACCGGTCTAACCCCAAACCGCGGCCCCGTTTCACCCTTGACCGCTACCGTATGTTTAAGCCAGTTGGCATCGTCCTGGCGCGGAAAATCGCTGCGGAAATGGTGGCCGCGCGATTCTTCCCGCATAAGTGCGCTGCCGGCGACAAGCCTGGCAATTTCGCACATATTCGCCAGTTGCAGCACATCCATAAGCGGCTGGTTAAATACGACTATATCCGGTACGCGTACCTGGGCCAATTCATCCTCCACTTCATCCACGACCGACAGCAGTCGCTTTAGCCCGGCCGCCTCCCGGGCTACCCCGGCATACTGCTGGACGGCGTGGCGCAGCCTATCTCGCAGGTCCGCTATTCTTGACTGTGGCGAGCAAGCCCCAATCCGGCAGGCTACCCGCGCCGTCTCAGCTTCAAGCGAGGCGGGGTCAACGTCTACCCCTTCCATCGCTGCCGCCCAAGCATGAGCCGCCTCACCCGCTTTTGCGCCAAACACCTGGGTAGCCGTAAGTCCGCTGCCGGCCAGGCGGTTAGCACCGTCAAAATTGCCGGCGCACTCGGGAGTGGCAAACAGACCGGCAATGGTGGTGCGGCACTGCTCGTCGATGAAAATGCCGCCCATTAGATAATGGGCGCCGGGAGCAACCTCCACCTTTTCCTTAGCCGGGTCGACGCCATGGGCCTGGAGATACTGGTACTGGGCGGTGCTGAGCCGTTTGCGGACAGCTTCCTCCCCTTTGGGTGAGTCGCCGACATACCATAGCAGCCCGCCCCGCGCTGTTCCTCGCCCTTCGCGAATGGCCAGGGCCATCAAGCGCATCGCCTCGTCCCGCACAGGCAGGGGCTTGGGCAAGACGGCATTACCGTCCTTATCATAAACATTGCCGTCCAAAATGGCGGCATCAAGAAACTCGTAATGGACAAAGGCGCCTTTCAGCGAGGGCGGCCAAACAATGACTGACGGATAAAACAGCACCATCTCCATGTCCACCAATTCGCCCCCGGCCCGGTAGGCGTAAATTATGCCGTCGCCCGTCGCATCAGTAGGACAGTCATTGACTTCCCACAGCCACTGACAGCCGCCGGTCGCCAAAACAACCGCCTTGGCCTTAAGCAGCGTGAATTCCCCGGTGCGCAGGTCCAGTCCGACCGCGCCGGCTACGGCCGGCTGCCCGTCGCTTCCTTTAATCAGTCCGGTTACAAAAAAGTCGTCCTTAAGCTCGATGTGCGGATGGTTACGGCAGGCCCGGGCCAAGGCACTCGCCAAGCCGACGCCGCCACCCTGGAAAAAGATATTACGCGGCCGACACTGGCCTGGGAACCGGCCGATGGCAAAATTTCCCGCTGTGTCCCGCACAATCCGGGCACCAAAGCGCTCAGCGTCCAACGCCCTGGCACAGGCGTCCTCGGCCAGAACCTTGATGAGATTTTGGTCCCCTAACTCGTAGCCGAACTTAACCGTATCCTGAAAAAATAACTCAGGACTGTCATCAGGATGGAACGGCGCCTGCATGCCGCCGGCCGCCGTCAGGGTAATTCCCGACCTGGCCACCGGTCCCTTATTGACCAGCAGTACCGCTGACCCCGCCTCAGCCGCCGCCAGGGCGGCCCTCATCCCGGCGGCGCCGCCGCCAATGACTAGCACATCTGTTACAATTTGTTTGCTGACCTTCATCTTTGTCCCTCCTCTGCCTTATCTTGTTCCGCCGGCAGCGGCTGCGTAAAATCCACCGCCACATCGCGCAATAGCTTAAAGCGAGAATGGGGCTCGACAACCACCGTTTCGCCCGGCCGCACCAGCGTCGTGCAGCCTAGCACATCCTGGCCATTCACCCTGACCAGGCAAGAGCCGCATTTTCCTTTAAAACAGGTTGACGTCCGGCAGGCAAAGGTGGGATCAAGGTCATGAATTTTCGCAAGTAGTGCCATAACAGACAAGGGCTCGCTGCTTTCAACCGTGTATTCTTCCAGCCGCCCGGCGGCGTCGGTGGCAGGGTTAAAGCGAAACGCTTTTACCAAAATCTTCCCCGAGCATGTAGTCACGCCTATCCCTCCCTGATATTGCAGCTAGTTTGTGTTTCGGCAAGCGGTAAGTTAATTCCTGCCAAAATAATCCATTTGGGCTGAAGGTCTTATTTATTTTTCCTCTCGCTTCGCTCGGCCGACAGAATTACTTGTTAAATAGCTTCAGTCACCTATTTATGCACGTTAAGGTATGCGTGCGGCCGGTACTTTTTTACCAATTTCCCTTTAGAAAAATATACAAATCCAAGCAAAAACAGCCAAATAAGGCCGTATTCAATAATATTTAGGGGAATTTATGTTTGTTATTTATTCGAAATATGCTATACTAATTACGTATTATTCATCATATTTCTGTATTTCTTGCTTTAGCACTATTGACAGAGGGGGAAGAACGATGCCAATAAGGATAGGGATTAACGGGTTTGGTCGCATAGGGCGAATGTGTGTAAGAGCGGCGCTACGCAACAAAGACATGGAAGTTGTCGCGATTAACAGCACGTCCAGCCCCCAAGCGTCGGCTCACCTGTTAAAATACGACTCGGTCCACGGCAAGCTTACTAACACGGTTGAGGCCACCGACAGCGAAATCGTGATTGACGGCCGTCCCATCAAGGTAATATCTGACCGCAACCCCGCCAACTTGCCGTGGGGCAAGCTGGGCGTCGACATCGTCATCGAAGCCACCGGCAAATTTAATTCCGGCAAAGACTGTGAAATCCATCTCAAGAACGGAGCAAAAAAGGTCATCATCACCGCACCGGCCAAAGATAATGTCCCCACGTTTGTCATGGGGGTTAACCAAACCTCGTACCTTCCCGAAGTTCATCACATTGTGTCCAATGCGTCCTGCACTACCAATTGTTTAGCGCCGATCGTCAAAGTAATTAACGATAACTTTGGGATTGTCACTGGTCTTATGTCAACCGTTCACGCCTTTACTACCGACCAGCGCAGCCTTGATAACAGCCACAAAGATCCTCGCCGCGCCAGAAGCTGCGTCCAATCAATCGTTCCGACGACAACCGGCGCCGCCAAAGCCATCGGCCTTGTTATCCCCGAGTTGAAAGGCAAGTTGAACGGTATTGCAATTCGCGTTCCGGTTCCGAATGTGTCGCTAACCGACTTAGTAGTCGAACTCAGTTGCGATGTTACGGTGGAAGATATCAATAATGCACTGTGCAGCGCGGCCAACGGTCCGATGAAAGGCATCATCGAGTATTGCGACGAACCGCTTGTCTCCGCTGACTTCCTCGGTAACAGCCATTCGGCAATTGTCGATGCGCTTTCCACCATGATTGTCGGCCACCGGACCGCCAAAATTTTAGCCTGGTACGACAACGAATGGGGTTATTCCTGCCGGGTAATTGATCTAGCCCTTTACATTGGTCAAAGATTGACACAAACAGAAAACCAACAGGCCTGCCAAAAAGCAGTAGGTTATTAACAACCACAATCGGCGCGACGAATAAGTAAAAAGCTGCCAGCTCCGGCTCTTCGGCCGGGCTGGCAGCTTTTGGACTATAACGACAACAAATATTTAACCCCGACGATGATTAGAGTAAACCAGCCGATTACAAACAGAACAATCACCCCGAGAAGCAGGAGTGCCCGCCGTTTCATGCTTTCACTTTGCCTTTGACATTCTGCCCGGACTGCTCCCGGCAAAAGGTTCGTCAGGTAAAGTATTGCCGCCGGCACTAATACGGCGTCATCAACGATCCCAAAGAGCGGCAGGTAATCAGGCAGTACGTCCACTGGGCTAAGGACATAGACAAGCAATGTAAGAAGCATACCTTTAATAAAAATAGGCGTCTGGGGATGTTTCCAGGCAAAATATAGGATTACGGCATCATCTTTGAGCACCTTCAACCATCCCCACCAGCGCAGCAAGCCGCTTTTTGGGAACATGCCAACACCACCTATCTAGGCCGCTCTGCTTCCCAGTTTTTCTTGGAAAAATTTAACTACCGGCGTATGGTACAACAAATAGGCAATAATACTACCGCCAGCAGTGCTAACGAAAAAGGGAATAACAAAGAAGAACGCGCCAACCTTAGAACCAATAAGATATTTGGCCACCGGGAACGCCACTAGGGCGCCGATGATGCCGGTGCCGATGACTTCGCCCACCACCGCACCGAGGATATGCCCTGTCCTTTGGTACAAAATTCCGGCCAGGGCCGCGCCGATCATGCTGCCGGGGAAGGCGAGGAGCGAACCGGTGCCAAGGATATTGCGCAAAAGCGAAATCCCGAAAGCGGCGCTGACCGAATAGCGGGTGCCCAGCAGCACCGCTAATAAGACGTTGATGGCATGCTGGACAGGAAAACATTTGGCCACACCAACCGGAATATACACCACGTGGGCGGACAAAACGCCAATAGCCATAAATAAGGCCGTAAACGTCAGTTTTTTCAGCCTCACGCTTATCGCTCCCTGCCGTGGTATTCAATCCGGCCATACTCACGGATGATGGCCGGCGTCATCGTGAACACCGCATCAAAAAGGCGCATCCGGAAAGTGCCGATCCCGTCTTCGGGTTTTAGGGCCCGCTGCGCTAGTTCCCCGGCGATGCCCATAACGGCAATACCGGCCGCCGCCCCGGCAAAATATTCGTCGGTCGCGCCGCAGCAGCACCCGATCAGGGACGTCGCCATACACCCCGTGCCGGTTACCGCCGTCAGCAGCGGGTGCCCGTTATTGATCAGACAGAGGTCGGCGCCGCGGACCACTATGTCGGTCTTACCGGTAATGGCCACCGTGCACCCCAGTTGCTTGGCAAGGTTTTGGGCTGCCTGTACGCCGCCCTGCTCGTCTGCGATTGAGTCTACTCCTTTTATGCCCGTATTCAGACCGGCTAATACCTTAATCTCGGACATATTGCCCCGGATAACGGCCAGCCGCACCTCGCGGATTATTTGTTCGGCCGCTGCGGTCCGCAAGGCGGTGGCGCCTACGCCCACCGGATCGAAAATAACCGGCACCCCTAAGCTATTAGCCTTTTTGCCCGCGGCAACCATCGCCGTCACCGCTTCAGAACTCAATGTACCGATATTGAGCACCAGCGCCGCGGCATGAGAAACCATTTCCTCCACTTCCGCAATATCGCTCGCCATAACCGGCGAAGCGCCGAGCGCGAGCGTGATATTGGCGCAATCATTAACCGTCACATAGTTGGTGATATGGTGGACCAACGGTCTTTGCTGCTTTACACGGGTAAGAATGTCAGCGATTTTAGCCAACAGGTCAGTTTGCCCGTTACTCATCAATAAACACCCCTGCTCTTTTATATAAATCATAAAAATGATGCGTTGGGCCGACGCCTTTGCCAATGGCTAGCGCGTGCGCAATGGCGGTAGTGATATATTCCTTGGCCAGCGCTACGGCGTCGTACACCGCATACCCCCTGGCCAAGTTGGCCGCAATGGCTGCCGACAGTGTGCAGCCGGTGCCATGAGTATTCGTGGTGGCAATACGCGGCGATGAAAAATACCGAAAAGTATTGCCGTCAAACAAAATGTCGGTGGCATCGTCAGTTCGGTGGCCGCCTTTCAGCAACACATTTTGCGGCCCAAAGCAGTGAATCATTTTGGCGGCTTCTTCCATATCCTGCAAACTGGTAATTTTCATGCCGGTAATAACTTCCGCTTCCGGAATATTGGGCGTCACTACCGTCGCCAGCGGCAACAGCAAAGCGGTCAGTTTGCTCTCAGCCGCCGGGTTGAGCAAATGATACCCACTTTTCGATACCATCACTGGGTCGACGACAACGTTACGGGCCCGGTACTTTTTGAGCCCGGCCGCAATCGTCTCGATGGTTTCAATCCGGGAAACCATGCCAATTTTGACCGCATCGACTTCAATGTCTTCAAAGACGGCTTCGATCTGTTTGGCGATAACCGCCGGGTCAATATCCTGAACCGCAAAGACACCCTGGGTATTTTGCGCCGTTACGGCCGTAATAACGCTCATGCCAAAAACCCCGTTGGCGGCAAAAGCCTTTAAATCGGCCTGGATACCGGCACCGCCGGACGAATCCGAACCGGCAATCGTCAATGCTTTTTTCATGGTTAGCCCACCTCGCCCATAATAAAATAAGCGCCTCTCCCGTAAGGATGCGCTTTTACTGACCTTAAACCAATCGTTTAAGCTTCCCTACGCTGGCATTACCCAGTTCAGGTTTAAGGGTCACAGAAATTAGCGGTTCTGTATCTCAGCCGGCCTCCCGGCTCCCCTAGCTCCAAACATATTCTGTTTTGTCTCCATCGTAGCATGAATTCCAGGGATTGGCAAGCGGTATTTTGGGGGATTTGACGACTTCAGCAAACTGTAATAAAATTTATGAGTGTCATAGATTTAATATATTATATGAAAGGGGCCGTCAGGATGAATTCGCTGCTAAAACGCTATTATACTAATATTATTACCGGTTTTTGGAACCAAAAACAGACGATTATTGCGCTCGGCATTTTAAGTGCGCTGTATTTCGGGGTTATCGGCATCGCTTGGGCGGTAACCGGCGAATTTACCCGGTGGGGTGGACATATTCTCCAGCTAATTGGCGTTAATACTACTGCTTACAGCTACCTGAAATTGGTCAACTTTACCGGCACGCCGCTAACCCGGATTGATGGCGTTTTGGTGCTCGGCATGTTCGTCGGCGCCTTTATCAGCGCCCTGTTCGGGCAAAATTTTAAAATCAGAATTCCTACCGGCAAACGCATCCTCCAAGCGCTTATCGGCGGAATTATCGCCGGGTTCGGTACCAGAATGGCCATGGGCTGCAACTTAGCCGCCTTATTTACCGGCATCCCCCAGTTTTCGCTTCATACCTGGCTTTTCACCTTAGGCACGATCATGGGAACATATTTCGGCCTGAAAATTAGCATGCATCCCTGGCTGGCGGGAAAACCTAAGCTGGTAGCCGTACACAAGGCCGGTGAGAACAAAGAAAATGAGGCATACTATCGTCTTCAGCCGTATATCGGCTTCTTAGCCCTCGCTTTATTTATTTATCCTTTACCTTGTTAACCAAGCCGCCGGCGCCTATCCGCAAAAGCTGCTACTGGCGTCCATTTTCGGCTTTTGCTTCGGCTTTCTCATTCAGAAAGGACAAGTCTGCTTTACTTCCGCCTTCCGTGACCTTTGGCTGGTCGGTCGGTCGAACACGGCTCACGCTCTCGTGTGGGCAATCGCCGTGCAAACCCTGATTACCGCCGTATTTTTAAGCAAAGGCATGCAGCCGAATGTTATCTGGTGGGCCGGACCGGGTGCGCTCCTTGGCGGTCTCTTGTTTGGCATCGGTATCGTCATCGCCGGCGGCTGTGAGACAGGCTGGATGTACCGGGCAATGGAAGGGCAAATTCACTTCTGGTTCGTAGGCCTGGGCAATATTATAGGCGCTACGCTCCTTACCCTTGCCTGGGACCCAATCATATATCCTTTGTTCGCTGCCCCCTTTCCACGGATTGATTTGGCCAAGCAGTTCGGATTGGCCGGAGCGATCGGCTTAACGCTGATAATGCTCCTCAGCTTGTATATCTGGGCTGATTGGTATCAAACATCAAAAAAAGGAATACTTTTAAGGAGGTCCCCAGATGCCAGATAAAAGATATTTACTGGACTTACGCGGCGAGGCCTGACCTTATCCCGTAGTGTTTTCGTTGGAAACACTTAGCAAGCTGGAGAAAGGAACCGTCGTGGAAATTCTCGCCGACTGCCCACAAAGTTTTACTTCCGTTCCGGAAGAATTAGTGAAGGCCGGCTATGAAATGGTAGAACCGCCCCAAAAAACCGGTCCCACCTTACGCTTTCTTGTAAGAATACCTGATTAAACACCAAGCGACCGTTTCCCCGCATGCTGAGGGAAACGGTCGCTTGCCAGGTATGGGCAGGAGGGAAAATGGTTGAAACCAAAATCATTCAAGACGTACAAAGTAAGCAGGGAACATGCGGGCTTAACGGTTGAGAATTATTTAAAACAGGTCTTACAGTACTCAGGGCGGCAAATCCAAAAACTAACCCGCCACAAGGGCATCCTCCTCAACGGTAAAACGGTTTACCTGCAGAAGAAGGTAAAAGCGGATGACACTTTGCGGGTCCTTATAAGCGGTGATAGTGCCTACGGGGTTCAGCCGGAGCAAGGACCGGTCGAAATACTTTACGAAGACGATTACTTGCTGGTCATAAATAAGCCAGCATATCAGCTGGTGCATCCTACCGGCAGCACAACAAGCGGCACACTGGCCAATTATTTGGCATATCATCTCGAGCAGCGGGGAATCATCTGTACGATTCGCGCCGTACACCGGCTCGACCGGGAAACTTCAGGTTGCATAATCTTTGCCAAAGATGCCCACAGCCAATTCCTTCTGGAACAGCAACTAGCCGCGCGGACGCTTAAACGCACTTATTGGGCGTTAGTTAAAGGAAGTGTTTCGCCCCCGGCCGGGACGATTGATGCTCCCATTGGTCCCCACCCGCACTTTGCTAACCGGCGGGCGGTAACCGCACATGGCGACCCGGCAATAACCCATTACCAAACGATCAGAAGCTTCCCTGATGCCACCCTGCTTGAACTGATACTGGACACCGGCCGCACCCACCAGATCCGGGTTCATTTAGCCCATCTCGGTTACCCGATAGTCGGCGACGGCATGTATGGCGTACGCTCGCCATGGATTGGCCGACAGGCTTTGCACGCCGTCTCCGTAAGTTTTCAACATCTACAAGACCAACGCGAGCTTACGGTTCACGCACCGCTGCCGGCCGATTTTACCCATGCCATTGAACAAGCACGGGCGGAGTAACATCCTCCGCCCGTGCTTTTTTACACTTTAAATTTAGCGACAGCTTCCTGAAGTTCCGCCGCCATTTTGGCCAAACTGGCCGTAGATGCGGCTATCTCTTCGACAGCGGCGTTTTGCTGTTCGCTGGCGGCGGCTACTTGTTCAGCATTAGCGGCATTGGCGCGGGCCGCATCGGCGATAGTGCGGATCGCCTGCTCTACCTCGCCGCTGCCCTGCTGCTGTCTATCCGCCAGGGCCACAATTCGTTCGACTTCCTGATGCATGTTTTTGATCGCCTGATAAATTTCCTCAAAAGCCTTTCCGGATGCGGCAACAACCTGCACACCGCCGGCGACTTCCTGGCTGCCTTTATCCATCGCCTTAACCGCTTCCGCGGTCTGGCGCTGAATATCGCCAATGATGGCGGCAATTTCTTTGGCCGCGGCCTCGGACTGCTCAGCGAGCTTGCGCACCTCATCAGCTACTACTGCAAACCCGCGCCCCTGTTCGCCGGCCCGGGCCGCCTCGATTGCGGCGTTTAAGGCCAGGAGATTGGTCTGGCCGGCAATACCGGTTATGACGTCGACAATTTGACCGATTTGTCGTGAGCGCTCGCCGAGGGAATGAATGGTCTGCGCCGTGCTGTTAACGTCCCGCTGAATTTCATTCATTTTGTCAATAGCCAGCTTAACCTGACTTGCGCCGTGTTCGGCCGCACGCTCGCTTTGCTTAGAAGCAGCGGCGACAGCATTTGCCGCTTGAGTAGTATCGGCGATGGAGCTGACCATTTGCGCAATAACATGGGCCGATCTATCGGCGAGATTCACTTGGTTGGTAGCCCCTTCGGCAACATGCTGAATAGTTGTCGCTACTTCTCCCGACGCTTTACCCACTTCGCTGGCGGATGCCGCTAATTCCTGGGAAGTGGCTGCAACAGACTGGGCGGTAGCCAGTGTTTTGGCGATGATCTGGCGTAGCGCAGCCGTCATGGCGCTAAACTCCGCCGCCAGCTCATTGACCTCGCGCACACCGTTAACCGCAATATTCTGGGTTAAGTTGCCTTCGGCCACCTTACCGGCGGCATCAATCAGTTCGCGCAAAGGACTAACAATGCCCCGCGAAATCCTAAACGCCAGCCAAACGGCGGCGGCAACCGCAGCCAGGATAACAACCGCCATGATAATGGTCGTCTTGACCAGGACGCCAAACACTTCCTTAATCGGCTCATAAATAATGACACCCCATTTGTACTTTCCTACCGGTGCAAAGACCGTCAGCGCTCTCTCGCCGCGGGTGGAGAAGGCTTCAACCGCGCCCAGCTGACCGGAAATCGCATCCGTGACATATTCATGGCCGGTGAAACTTTCCATTTTCTTTACCCGTTCCTTATCCGGGTGCGCGATTACCACGCCCTTGTTATCAACGATATCAATATAGCCCGTATTGCCTACATGAGTATTATCGGTAATATCCCAAATCGCCTTGAGGCTGATGTCAGCAGCCAAAACCCCCACGATCGCCCCGTATTGGTCTTTGATTGGCGTGGATATGGTCACGGTAGGCGCATTTGTACCTGCCGAAATATAGGTTTCCGTAATATATGTATAGCCTTTCATGGCTTCCTTAAAATATGTCTTTTCGCTGCGGTCCAGCAGTTTACCGCTTGTCTTGACGACCTGCATCCCTTTGGTATTCATTACAAAAACAAGTTCAAACTGGGGATTTTTCTCCTTGGCCGCCAAGATCATTTGCCGCATGGCGTTTACGTCCATCGATTGGGCAGTAGGCGTTGCCGCCAGTGTTTCAACAAGACCGCGGGAGTCGTCAAGCAGCCGTTCAATTTGCGCGGCGATTTGCCGAGCCGTGTTCAGGTTGGCTTGCGAAACAGCTTCTTTAGCCGAAACGGCATTTAAATAGGTGCTGACAATCCCGCCTATGCTGACAGGAACCAGTGCAAACAACAGAAACAGTACAACTAATTTAAATTTTAAGCTGCGGTCTTTAAACAACGAGTTCACCCCTCTTCACTGTTGCCTGTCATATTCGACATAAAACTATATATTCCTTCGGTTTTATAACGCTAAAAACAAGCCCGCCATAGCTTACTACGCTTGTTTTGGCGGGTTAAATAGGCCCGGGCAAATCCCACAGATACTCATCCGCCACTTCAGATGAACGACCGGAAACGATCAATGAGCGTGAAACATACTAAGGTAGATAGCTTAACCACCACAGCTTATAAGTAACGCTCGCATAACTTGACGAAAAAAACCAAAAAGTGATAGAATTTTTTATATAGAGATAGAGGGAATGAGAATGACTGATCTTAATCAGCCTTTTTTGGTTCAGAGCATACGTAGTGTAGCAACGGCGGCTATGCTGCTGGCCCTAACCCGCACAATCAGTGATGAAGAGACAGTAAAAAAAATGTTGGCCGACAAAGGTTACCGTTTTGTAGTAACCGAAGTCGGCGGTAAGTCGTCGCTAACGGAGTTCCAGGAAAAAACTACCAAAGCAGTTATCGGCGCAGCCTTAAACAGTGGGATTATTGGCAAATCCGCAACTAACTATCATGCTTTGCTCCACGCAACTGACGAAGCAAAGCGTGGTATAATGGTCAATGTTGCCAGCAGTGTAAGCCTGGCTGTGAAGATTGCGATTGTCAGAGATGATTCGTGGATAGCAGTCGCCTTATTTGGTGACTCAGCACTCCATCCACTGACCAACCATGAAAGAGCCGGACTAGGTGTTATGCATCTAGGAAACGGATGAATAAGTCTTCCGTAACCAAAACTCAATAATAAGCTAGTGAAAAAGGGACAGAGTGAGTGACCAACTCCTGCTGTCCCTTTGTTTTTCCATGAGTAAAGACACGCCAGAAGGAGGTAGATAGCCAAAAGAAGCAAGCGTCTGTAATTAGATTGCCACCTTCAAATATTATCTGCAAAAAAGGAGAGGTTTAAAATGAAAGCTTTGCAAGGAATTCGCGTATTAGATTTGACCCGGGTGCTGGCAGGACCTTACTGCACAATGATGCTAGCGGATTATGGCGCTGATGTTATCAAGATTGAGCCACCTGAAGTGGGCGACGACTCCCGTGCCTTTGGGCCGTTTGTTGGTAAAGAAAGCGCTTATTTTATGAGCCTTAACAGAAACAAGCGCTCGATCGCCTTAAACTTTAAACGTCAGGAAGAACGTGATCTATTCAAAGAAATGGTAAAACATGCCGACGTCGTTGTGGAAAACTATCGTCCCGGTACCATGGAAAAATTTGGGCTTGGCTACGACCAACTAAAAGAGATTAATCCCAAGTTAATATATGCTGCCTGCTCTGGGTTCGGACATACCGGTCCTTACCGCGATAAACCGGCCTATGATATAATCGTACAAGCCATGGGGGGAATAATGAGTATTACCGGTCCTGAAAACGGTGACCCGACCCGTGTTGGCGCTTCAGTCGGGGACATTATCGCCGGTATGTTCACTGCATATGGCATAATGATGGCTCTGTTCCACCGGGAAAGAACCGGGGAAGGCCAAAAAATAGATGTAGGGATGCTCGACTGCCAAGTTGCAATATTGGAAAATGCAATTGCGCGCTATGTGACTTCTGGCGTTGTGCCAGGGCCGTTAGGAAACCGTCATCCGTCCATCACACCGTTCTCATCTTTTACGGCGAAAGACGGATACATTATTGTAGGCGCCGGTAATGACCGGTTGTGGGAACGCTTATGCAATATTTTAGGTCGTCCTGATCTGATTAAGGACGAACGTTTCGACACGAACGCCCGCCGAACGGCTAATGCAAAAGAACTAACTACAATCCTAAATGAAATATTTAAAGAAAAAACAATCGCTGAATGGTTGACTGCTTTGGAAGAAGCCGGACTTCCGTGTGCACCCATCAATACTATTGATAAGATCGTGAATGATCCACATATACAAGCAAGAGAGATGATAGTCGAAGTTGAACACCCGGTAGCCGGTAAACTCAAAATGCCAGGAGTTCCGATAAAGATGTCAGCGACCCCGGGCTCAGTAGAATTTCCAGCCCCGCTTTTAGGACAGCATACCTATGAAATTATCAGAGAAGTATTAGGGTGGGACGATTCAAAAATCAGTCAGTTTTTCGATGGCAAGTGATATTAGATTTTCAGTAAAGGCTAATTTTCTTTAAGGTCTCTGATACGGAGGCACTATGGTCAACGAAAATCATATCTTATTTTCCGGATATGCTCGACTGCCATCAGGAACTGTTTCAGGCCAAATCTATAGAGTAATGGCCTTGGTTGTTTTAATTGACCGACAAACAGATGTAATAGTCGATGCTGACTGTACGCTGTCCACACCAATGTCTGCACAATTTGTTGCGCGTCTATTAGTCGGCAAGAGTCTGCGTAATGGCCCGGAAAATCTTACTCAACTCATCGAAAAATTTTACCAAGGAAGCGCGAAAAAAGCAATTATCACGGCTATACGTATAATATATGACAAGTATCTGGCATATATTACCCGCTGAGATCATCACTCCGTACTAATCTCCTGGCAAAAATATACAAGGGGACAGCGCACTGTCCCCTTGTCCTTTTTTCTAATGTTTCGGGCGATACAGTAAAAACGGCCAAACGGCGCATTACCGCCGTTTGGCGTCAACCCCAAAGGCTAATGACGCCATATGTCGCCGCAACCATAATGATCTCCAAAACCAGTACGGGGCGAAGCGACTTAAAGAAATCGGATTTAAAATAGTCGAGCGTAACAAGTAAACAAAGATGCGCCGGGGACAGCATATGCCCGGCCGTGCCCATGACAAAGCAGACTGTAACCAAGGTCAGGTCGCCGGGAGACAAAATGGCGATAAAGGGGAAGGTCATAGCGACAAATCCCTGGGAAGTTCCAGTAAGGAGTCCGCCCAAAAAAGCAATGATCCCTACGACAATCGCAGCGGGGACGGCAAGGCTGTGAAACAGGGCAGCAATATCGTCAACTACGCCCGCTTGCCGCAACATATTTTGAAAAAAAAGGATACCAAGGACGCCAAACAGCAGATTGTGGTCAAAAGCATGAACAAGCATCTCGCGAACAGCGGCCGCACTTTGCCGCAGGATGAAGCTCATGACGACTACAACTATTGCCATGGATATAGAAGCGTCCAGTCCAACAAAAACAACCAGAAGCAAATTGGCTAAAATAGGGCCGACAGCTAGCGCGACGTAGCGGTAAGCGAAAGCAGCGGAGCCGGAACCGGCCGGGCCAGAATTAGGCGATGATTTGCCTTTTAACGGCGAGATAAAGGTCAGCCAGCCGATAGTTATTGATAATGCTGTTAGCCAGGCCATGTGCGAAACCAGCGTACCAGCGGAATACCGGAAAGCTTGCTGGCCAGCAACATCCCGGTAAAAATAGGGTTGGTAAATTCCCAAACATGCCGGAACCAATAATTAATGACCGTTTTGGTTTCGGCGGAAAGACCGTATGCCTTGCCGGCGTTTTCTACCAGCGGGGCCGAAAAAATAGCACCGCCCAAAGAAGGAAGAAAGCCGAGAAACGCCGGCATCATGGCTAATAGATAACGGTCGCTTTTGAAAATTTGACGGGAAACGGACATAAAACCATCAATCGTCCCGCTGGTGCGAAGCTGATATTCCAGGCACATCACAAAATACAAGGCGAAAATAATTTCCCAGGTGCTATGTGTCGTTAGCGTTGCGGTTATAGCTGTTGTCAATTTGGATAGCTGCGGACCTGATGCAAAAAAGAGAACGCTCGAACCGGCCAACATAGCATAGCCCATTTTAATCTTTCGGTTCAGAAGAATAACAATAACGGCGAGCGTACAAATAATCGCTAGTATGGAAATCATGAGCCGGGTACAACTCCCATTTGATAAAATAATGATGCCTATAAAAAAGTTGAAAGTTAAAAAAACAGCCAGCGCAGTGCCAGCATGGTTCCCATACCGGTGGCCAGCGTGGCAATAATATTACGACTTTTATATGCGACAATCGCTGCAACAATACCCGCGACCAGGTAATGGTTTTGGAAAGATATATCGATCTGCCCTTTCGGCAATACCAAAGACGGCACAATCAATGCCGTAAGAATGGCCGTGGGAATGTGTTTTAACCAGCGCTCCAGCCAACCGGGAATCCCCGTTAGCCTGAACAACGCTACAGAACTAAACCGGGTCGCAAATGTTACCAACGCCATACCGACAATTATTGCGAAAATTTCCCTATGCACGCTCCCCGCCTCCGTCCATTAGTCCCCCGATTATCGTTGCTACCACGCAGGCCGCGATCATATACCATTTTCCTGGTAGATACAGTGCTCCTGCCACAGCAATAACCCCGGCAATTATGCATACCACCACACTCGTCCGGTCCGTTAGCCGCGGAAACAACAGTACCAAAAAAGTAGCAGGCATCGCAAAATCTAATCCCCATGCCAATGGGTCGGGAATGTAACTGCCGACAAAAACTCCTGCCGCCGTTGACAAGCCCCATGTGACATACATGAAAAGACTGACTCCCAGATGATAAGAAGAATTATATCCTGCCTGATAAATGCGGCTGACAGTTATGGCATAAGACTCATCGGTCAATAAAAAAGAAAGCAGCACCTGCAGCGAAAAAGGCTGCCCGACCAGATATGGCGCCAAGGAAGCCCCCATCAGCAAATGGCGCAAATTAACCAATAAGGTGGTAAACACAATAATGCCCCAACCGGTAATGCCGGCCCCGATCATGGTAATGCCAATAAACTGGGCAGCTCCGGCAAACACTAAGAGCGACATCATCACTGTTTCCAGCGGGGTTAGTCCTGCTGTCAATCCCATTACCCCACAGGTAATGCCAAAAGGTATAATACCTACCATAATTGGTCCGGCGTCCCTGACGCCCTGCCAAAATTGCGGCATTGCCAAACCATAGTCCGTTACTTGCGCGGTTCTTGCATTATTCAAACTGCTAACCTCCTATCGTAAAAATATCCAAAATGTAAAATTACATCCAACCTTTGGCAATACCTGCAACCCAGGCAAATAAAATAATTCGAGTAGAGTAAGACCCTGTAATTTGTTAGGGTCTGGCATACTGTCGCATAACAAAATGAAGCATAAAATGTCGTTTTTGACACCTTATGCTCCCTAAGCTCAGTCATTCCTCAATTCAATTATTTCCGAGGCATTTCTCAACAGTTCGCTGCGTCTTCTTATCCACTAAATAACCGTCATAATCCATGTCTTTGGCAAACTCAATAAACGAACCGTATTTCTATTCTTAGGGCACTCCCATCGAACATTGTCCGAACACTAAAATGATCGTGCGGAAGGGGCGAATGGCTGACTCCGTTCCTCCCTTGCGCACGCATTTTTTTACTCTAGGACTAGCTACAGTTCTTCCTGGAAAAGCATCGTCGAAAGATACCTTTCCCCCGTATCAGGCAGCAACACCACGATGGTCTTACCGGCATTCTCCGGGCGCTGAGCCACTTGGGTGGCGGCAAAGGCTGCAGCGCCACTGGATATGCCGACAAGCAGTCCCTCGGTCTTTGCCAGTTCGCGGGCGGTGGCGAAAGCTTCCTCGTTTTTGACTTTGATGATTTCGTCGATTATTTTCACGTTAAGAACATCAGGCACGAAGCCGGCACCAATACCCTGAATCTTGTGAGGACCGGGTTTTCCGCCGGAGAGAACGGGCGAGTCGAAAGGTTCAACGGCGACGACTTTGAAAGAAGGTTTACGCTGTTTTATTACCTCCCCGACACCGGTGATAGTGCCACCGGTGCCAACACCACCAACGAAGATGTCTACTTGTCCATCAGTGTCGTTCCAAATTTCTTCCGCAGTCGTAGTGCGATGGATTGCGGGGTTGGCAGGATTCTTAAACTGCTGGAGTATGAAAGAATTGGGTATTTCGGCTGCCAGTTCCTCGGCCCGACGTATGGCCCCCTTCATTCCTTCCGCCCCTGGCGTGAGCACCAGTTCCGCACCCAGCGCCTTGAGCAGATTGCGCCGCTCGATGCTCATCGTCTCCGGCATGGTAAGGATAAGCCGGTAGCCTTTGGCGGCGGCCACGAAGGCCAAGGCTATGCCGGTGTTCCCACTGGTCGGCTCGATAATAACGCTGTCCTTATTGATAAGACCCTTGTCTTCGGCGTCCTTGATCATGGCGTAACCGATGCGGTCTTTGACGCTGCTCAGCGGATTAAAGTATTCCAGTTTAGCGATGAGCTTGGCGTTCAGACTCTTTGCTCTGTTGTAATTCCTCAGCTCCAGAAGCGGGGTGTTGCCGATGAGATCTGTTAAATTCGTCGCTATTTTAGCCATTTTTGTTCCCTCCTAAGCTTTTTGTTTATTCTCGAGGTCAAGAACTTGGTTCATGCTACCGGTACGGTAACCCGAAAGATCCACCGCAACATAGGTAAACCCTAAAGCATTCAGTTGTTCTGCAATCTCCCTAGCCACTTCCGGGCGGGTAAGGCGGGCTATCTCTGCCGGTTCCACCTCGATACGGGCCAGCCCACCGTGGTGTCTGACCCTAATTTGCCCCTGGCAGTATTTCTTTAATATAGCTTCGGCCTTTTCGATCTGGGCAAGTTTGGCCGCCGTTATCGGCTGACCGTAGGCCACCCGCGACGACAAACAGGCGGCGCTAGGCTTGTTCCAGGTTGGCAGCCCCCATTGCCGCGACAGCTCGCGAATTTCCGCCTTAGTTAAACCGACCTCCAACAAGGGGCTGCGCACGACGGCAAGTTCGCTCAGGGCTCGTAGTCCCGGCCGATAGTCGCCGACATCATCGGCATTGGCCCCCTCCAGCACCCAATGATAGCCATGGGCCGCAGCCCAGGCCGCCAGAGCCGAAAAACGCCCCTTCTTACAATGGTAACAACGGTCGGCGTCGTTACGCACGAAGTCATCGCTATCCAATTCGTTTTGTGGTAATAGCACATGCCGGATGCCGATCTGGCGGGCGGTGATAGCTGCTTCCATCCGCTCGCTTTCCGGCAGGGTAGCCGAGTAGCAAGTGACGGCCACCGCCCGTTCACCGAGAACACGGTAAGCCGCCGCTGCCAGGAAGGCGCTGTCAGTGCCGCCAGAAAAACCAATGACCGCGCTGCCCAGTTCGGCCAACAACACGTTGAGTTGCTGCAGTTTGACGTTAGTATCTTTCATAGTTACGCTTCTCCTTCCGCTGGAAGTTACCGCTCCAGTATCAAAATATACTCTTCGCCCGCCTGTTCACCGATATGTACAATAAGGTCAGTATAGGCCTTCGCCAGCCACCAGACCGCCGACCCCGATGTTTAGTATCTTGGTCGCCAAGAGCTTGCGCTAGCCAGCCACTCCGACCTCTGGCAGCAGAGTTTGCCGAAAAAGCGGTATAGTTAGTCCTTGTTCAGCATACTCTCCCTCCCGTGATTAAGAGCAAAAAATAAAGCTGAAGTAAAGTCCCAGTGGGACTCTACCTCAGCCTTCAGTCTTACTGATCAGCTCAGAGTTATTTACTTGATTTTAGTTTAACACATGTAGCTATTGGTGTCTATGGCTTTTTTACTTAGCAGTTTTTAAATACCATCGCCATTAGTCCCTTCCAAATGTGGCACCCTGACTTTATTTTCAAACCGTACCACGTTGCCCTGTCTTACGACAATTATAATTTCATAATCGATGCTGCTTTTATTATCCGCCGTTGTTGTCACTGCCGCGTCGCGCGCAGCCGTATCAGTAACGCCAGCATCGCAAGCCATATCGCTCACCTCTGTTCCCTATCTTAATCTCACATATCCCCAGCTTCAGTTTTATGATTGCCCTGAAATCAAATGCCGTCGCCGTCCACACCTTCCAGTCTCGGCAGGCGCCTCTTCTCGGTTCTGTCGATCTGGGTCACTTTCCCGTCTTTTATTTGAATGACCACTTGCCCGTACTGAAGACCACTGAGGGCTTTGAGAATTTCCGCCCTGACAGCCCCGCTCTTAAAGTTGCTGACCCCATTTGTTTTCGCGTCCATCTCGCTTCCCCTTTCCCATCAGACCAGCTTTATTTTCTCGTTTATTTCGATCTGGATAACTCTCCCGTCCTGAACGATGATCGTGATTGAACCGTATCCTACTGTGCGGATTGCCGCCTCAATCTTTTCCCAGACCCGGGGCGGCAGGATGTCGGATGTATTCATGCTACTGCTAACCGCCATAGCCATTTCCTCCCTACTTTACTCTTTAATAATCAGTCAGCGGCAAACAAAAAATCCTTTCCGAGGAAAGGATTTATGTTAGCATACCTCTCCTCTCATCTTCCAGGATTGCTCCTGCTGGAATTAGCACCATGCGTTGCCGCTGGTTGCCGGGTGTCATCGGGCCAGTCCCTCGACCTCTCTGGATAAGAGTGGCTTATTTAATTACTTTAGATATTAACACGCCGATATAAACACTGTCAATGTCGATATATGGAAATGATGCAAGACATTGTAGGATTTTGTAAGAAGACACACATCCTCAGGCGAGTTAACATAATCTCCATGCGAGAGCCAAAGAAAGCTCCTGTAGTGCCTCATACAAAAGTTTCTTGGTCAATCGTCAAGACCGGTAAAGCGTGCAGCTGATAATTTAGTAATCCCATCCCAATTGTTCCGAATGTATCGCCAAACCTCTGTAATTGCCCGCTTTCGACTTGCTGTTTCTGCAGTTTTTAATAGGTTCTTTATGACTTCTTGCACCTTTTCAAGCTTTTTAAAATCGTAATGCTGCCAGCAAAACCTTGCCTTGCTCATGGGTTCCATCGCCGGCAGTTTTTTGTATTTATGCTGATAAGCCGGCTCGAACCTTAGATGCACCGGTGTCGGATATATAAACTAATTCGCATAACCTGCTCAGCCATAATAAAAACATACAAAAAGCCAAAGCGCCCATGCTTGGGATCCGCTGCCCGAAAAAATCCTTTTATGTATGATAGTGTTTGCTATGATATAAACATTAGCTATAACTTAAATAGCATCAAATATTTGATCATGCCGCCCCAAAATGGATTAGCTTTGGTCATTACCTGGCACTGCCAATCGGCGTCAGTCCCAACCCTTTAATTGTATTTATATCGGCGGCGGCACCGCGACCGGCGGTCGTGAGATAGTTGCCAATGAGCATTCCGTTCATCCCGGACAAAAAACCCAGCGGCACCAGTTCTCCTAATGCCCTTTCGCGGCCGCCAGCATAACGGAGAATTTTATCCGGCAATATAAGCCTGAAAATAGCAAAAGTCTGCAGTATCTCCATCGGTTTCAACTGTGGCTGATTTTCCAAAGCGGTCCCCTTGACGGGATTCAATACATTGATCGGCACCGAATCAACATCGAGGTCTTTCAGGGTAAAGGCCAACTCAATTCGGTGCTCCCACCCTTCACCCAAGCCGATAATGCCGCCAGAACAGACTTCCAGCCCTTCCGCTTTGACCAGTCTGATGGTTTCAACACGCTCGTCATATGTATGGGTGGTACAAATATTTGCGAAATAGCTTTTACTGGTCTCCAGATTATGGTGATAACGGGTTATCCCCGCCGCCTTCAACGCCTTGACCTGTTCGGGTCCCAGTATTCCCAGTGAACAACACCTTTCCAGACTGGTGTCGCGACCAATACGTTCAATTATGCTGATGATGCGTCCAAAGTCTGGGTCGTTCTTCATGCCACAGCCGGCGGTAACAATGCAGAACCGATAAGCGCCGTGGGATTCCGCCTGCTTCGCCGCTTGTAGAATCGCCTCTTCGCTCATCAAAGGGTAGGTATCGATTTTTGCGTCGTGATGGACAGACTGGGCGCAAAACTTGCAGTCCTCCGAACATCCACCGGAGCGGGCGTTAACAATTTCACATGTGTCCACCCGGTTGCCAGTGAATTGGATGCGCACCTTATTGGCGACACCCAGCAGAATGGGGATGTCTTCCTCGTCGATCATAGTGAGTTGCATGGCTTCATCAGGCGTAAGCTGCCCGCCGCTCAAGACCTTTTTGCCTAGTGCAAATATCAAGTCATAACTCACTGTTTTCCCTCCAATCGATTTCCGGGTAACAATCAGGCAGCATGAACCACGGTAAAGTCCGCACCGCAGTCGCGGCCAATGCGTGTGCTTACATCAATCGTTTCTCTAATTTGTTAACCAACTCAAATTTAAATGTTTACCAACCACGTTATTATATTATCATTTCATATGCCTTTTGTAAACAAATATTATTAATTTGGTTAACCATGGCCGCTCACCCATGTCTGGTCTTGCTTCCTTTGAACAGATTGTCGGGCGACATTAGTGGCCATGAAGTCGGCCGTCGTCAAGGGCCCCAAACTCAAAATTGCCACCGACGTCTATTTGTTCTCACGACGACAAGCAAACACGGGCGTCTTTGCCAACATAGCGAACCCTTAATGGGTTGGAGGAGTGGGACATGCTGCCACTTCACGATTAATCGCCGCCTTTAAATTAACTTAACATCTCGCTATAATCATGCATAAAATACATTGGGATCCCAAAAAGAATTATTGGAGGTACAAGAATGAAGCGCTATAAGTCAAGAAATGTGTATATGCCTCAGTATGGTTGCCCTTCATCATATGAGTGTATGCCACCATGCGAGCCTATGCCGCAGAAAAGTATGAGAAGGTATGTTGGTACCTATAATACACAGTACAGAATTTATGCGAACTGCTCATACGATATTTGCAAAGTATGTGCTTGCTGTGGTCATGAGTATGATGACGAACAGCATGACGAATGTCCAATGTGCGGTGCGCCAGTTGGCGTTATGTCTATGGCCGATCCACCAAACGATCCACCTGGCTTCGGTGGCTTCGGTGGACGTAGATTTGGTAATTTCGGTGGCTTTGGTAGACGTAGATTCGGCGGTTTCGGGTTCTTCCCTTTCTTCCCTTTCTTCTTCCCGTTCCGGCGGTTTAGCCGTTTTCGGCGATTTTGATTGACTTATATCCCAAGCCCTCCCCACGGGGCTTTTTTATTCGGGCACCTTAGTTCACTTTCTCGATTTTCACTTGCCCCCTGGACGTTTGAATAGTATTTCCCCACCGTGCAAGAGATAATTTGTTTGTTGTCAAGATATGCCAAGCCATTTAGCGCATCTGCAGTGATTTTCATAATATTGTCAATATCCGGTTTGTTGTTGGTCTGATGTGACCGCGCTCCATCAAGGGCTTCTTGATATGCGTGAAGAAGGTTTGTCCCACGCTTCGTCAAGCAGCGCATAGCCGAAATAAGGCAATAATTGCCGACGCCGAAGCGAAAGTAAAAAGGATCGAGACCGCTGTCGGGTACAGTTTGACGCTGGACCAAGTGATCGCAGTTCTCGATCAGTTCGTGAAAAAAGAAAAAGGCCCCGACGAAATCAAGGCCATTGTTGAGACATTTGTCGACAATGTAGTCGTTTCAACAAAGACTGTCGACGTTAGTTTGAATTTGTCTTTTGCTTGGTGGAGGCGAGGGGAGTCGAACCCCTGTCCAAAGGCCATTGCTACACAGGCTTCTCCGAGCGCAGTCTGTATTTTAAGTTTCGCCCCTTTGACGCCTACAGACAGGCTTCGCCGGCGCTATCTCGATGAAGTTTCCCAGTCGGTCCTCCGAGAATTGGACCTCAGGTATCCCGCTAATTGACGCCCTAGCCTACGCCGCGGGCAAGCGTAGACAGGACGTTAGCAGACTAAGCTGCTAAAGCGTATTCTTCGTTTGCGTTTACTTTAGGTCCACCGTATTATCGGGCTGATGGAACCCCGGCTCGCTACCCATGCCAC
Source organism: Thermosinus carboxydivorans Nor1 (assembly GCF_000169155.1). Taxonomy (NCBI): domain Bacteria; kingdom Bacillati; phylum Bacillota; class Negativicutes; order Selenomonadales; family Sporomusaceae; genus Thermosinus; species Thermosinus carboxydivorans. The sequence goes on along the minus strand of NZ_AAWL01000007.1, from coordinate 1,000 downwards.
AACTACCCCTGTCGAAACCAGTACGCCCCCGTGCTGTGCTGAGGGTGATGGCGACAGTAAACGCAAAGTAAGCATATTTATTTTATTATTAAATTATAACATACTCCCTGGCATTTAAGCAATTAATATTTTTGCTTTTCCCGCAGCGCGCGATCCATTTCCCGCCGCGCGTCCCGTTCGGCCATATCCTCCCGCTTATCATAAAGCTTTTTACCGGAGGCAAGCGCCAGTTCAACCTTTGCTTTGCCCCGGGTAAAGTAAATTTTCAGCGGGACAAGGGTATATCCTTTTTCTTTGGTTTTGCCGATAAGCTTGTTTATTTCATACCGGTGCAAAAGCAACTTGCGGGTGCGCAGTGGCTCGTGATTGAAACGGTTACCCTGTTCATAGGGACTGATATGCATGTTGTGCAGCATGACCTCCGCATTTTCGATGCGGGCATAGCTGTCTTTCAAGTTGGCTTTACCGGCCCGCAGCGATTTAACTTCCGTACCGGTCAGTACAATGCCGGCCTCGTAAGTCTCATGGATATGATAGTCATGCCGAGCCTTGCGGTTTTCAGCTACAATTTTAATTTTCGACCCTTTGTCCATCGGCGCCACCTCAGGTAAAGCATCTAGCCGTAAAGTATATGATACACGATAAAATCTATTTCGTCAATAAACGTATTATCTTAGGCCGAAACCGCAGGAATAAGAATGCGGAAAGTGGTACCCTGCCCCACCTGACTATTGACCTCAATCCGGCCATTGTGGGCATTAATAATCGAATAAGCGATACTCAGCCCCAGTCCGGTACCGTTAACTTTAGCAGTATAAAAAGGCACGCCAAGGTTTGGCAGCTGTTCGGCCGGAATGCCGCAGCCAGTATCGGTAACCTCCACAAAAACAGCGCCTTGGGCCATACCCAGCCGGAGCTTTAGCTTACCGCCGCCAGGCATTGCTTCGATTGCGTTTTGGCAAATATTTAATAACGCTTGCCGGATTTGATTTTTGTCCAG